>JAKLQL010000003.1 GCA_022013395.1 Acetobacterium sp. | reverse complement strand
GTTTAAACAGGGATTGATGCTCATGCTGACCGTGAATATCAATGAGCGCATCACCAATTGTTTTTAATTGGGCGACGGTGATAATCAAGCCGTTGGCCCGGCAAATATTGCGACCCCGATCATCCATCTCCCGAATCAGAATTAATTGGCCATCTTCCATGGGGATGCCGTATTCTGAACATTTTTCAATCAGACTTGTTTGTTCACTGATGTCAAAAAGCCCCTGAACGGTCATCTTACTTTTTCCCTGACGGATGTTGGTTTTGTTACCGCGATTTCCCAGCACCAGCGTCAGCGCATCAATCACAATCGATTTACCAGCCCCGGTTTCGCCGGTGATCACATTAAGTCCCGGACTAAAATCCACCGACAGATGGTCGATCAGTGCATAATCATTTACAACGAGATTTCTCAGCATAGAGCCCTCCCTATTTCATCAACTTTTTGAATTTTCCCACAATTTCACCCACCATATCACGGTTACGGACGAGCACAAAGATCGTATCATCCCCAGCGATGGTCCCGACAATTTCGCACCAGTCCATGGAGTCAATGGCCAGAGCGGCGGCCTGAGCCATGGCCGGAAGGGTTCTCAGTACAATGGTATTTTCAACATAATCAATGGTTAACACCGATTCTTTAAAAACCGCGGTAACCCGCTCATTATAGATGGTGCCAATGTCCTTTAACGGTGCATAATGCTGAATCCCATCATGACTGCTTACCTTAATCAGCTTTAACTCTTTAATGTCCCGGGATATCGTTGCCTGAGTTACCGGAAAACCCGAATCTTTTAATGCCTGGGCAAGTTCTTCCTGGGTTTCGATAAGGTTATTTTCAATGATTTCAATAATTTTTAATTGTCTCGATACTTTCATATTTTCATCCCTCCTTCTATAAAGCTAGTTTTTAATAGTCGCTGGAAAGCTTAATTCTCAACCGATCATAGCTGCTCATATTATTGAGCCGAATGAGACGGGTACAATAGGTGGCTTTTTTTACCTTAACTGCATCATTGGGGGTAATCGAAACTGTTGTCTGCCCATCAAAGGTCACCATGATGTCCTTTTCACGGTCTCCAAATTCAAG
>JAKLQL010000045.1 GCA_022013395.1 Acetobacterium sp. | reverse complement strand
CTTCAAGCTCAGGTTGCTGAATCTGTAAAACGTGATGCATTTGCCAGAAACTTAAGAAGAGCTGCTGAACTGATTGCTGTTCCAGATGCTCGTTTATTAGAAATCTACAATGCCCTTCGTCCATACAAATCTACTAAAGATGAATTATTGGCAATTGCTGCTGAACTTAAAAATCAATACAATGCTCCAATTTCAGCTTCTTTAGTAGCTGAAGCTGCTGACGTATACTACAACCGAAAAAGATCAAAAGAATTCTTATAGAATTAGCAGAATAGGAAGTGTTGGGAGGACTAACATATGATTATTGCAGGAATAGATATTGGAAATGCAAGTACTGAAACAGCGCTTGCCCGATATGTGGACGGAAAACCTGAATTTTTGTGCAGCGGTATTGTTGATACCACTGGGATGAAGGGAACACGTCAAAATATTCATGGAGTTTTCGCCTCTCTCAAACAAGCCCTAGAAAAAGCTGGTTTAACCGTAGAAAATGTTGATTTAATCCGGATCAATGAAGCTGCTCCTGTTATTGGGGATGTAGCGATGGAAACAATTACGGAAACAATTATTACGGAATCAACCATGATCGGTCACAATCCCTCTACGCCAGGGGGATTGGGGATCGGTGTGGGTGTGACCGTAGACATAAGAGAAGTTAATAATTGTGATAAAGGCGAATCAGTAATCGTCGTTATTCCAAGAGAAGTGGATTTTGAAGATTCTTCTCGTATTATTAACCATGCTGTTAATAACGGCATATTTATTAATGGTGCCATTGTCCAACGTGATGATGGCGTTTTAATTAATAACCGTCTTATGAAAAAAATTCCAATTGTTGATGAAGTTTCGCTGATTGAAAAGGTGCCAAGAAACATGCGTGCAGCCATTGAGGTTGCCGCACCAGGTGCGGTAGTTGAACAACTATCAAACCCATACGGAATTGCAACCGTATTTGATTTAACATCCGATGAGACAAAACAGGTTGTTCCTGTTTCACGAGCCCTCATTGGAAATCGTTCAGCTGTTGTTATTAAAACGCCGGCAGGGGATGTCAAAGAAAGAAAAATCCCGGCTGGCCAGATCATTATCCAGGGAACAAACAAAAAAGCCCAGGTTAACGTCGATGATGGCGCTGAAAAAATCATGGAAGCAATACGTTCCGTAGCTCCTGTTGAAGATATTAAAGGGGAAGCTGGCACTAATGCCGGTGGAATGCTTGAGAAGGTTAGACAGGTAATGTCGAGCTTAACGGATCAGTTACCAAGTGCAATTAAAATTCAAGATTTATTAGCAGTTGATACTTTTGTGCCACAAACTGTCAAAGGTGGGGTTGCCGAAGAATTTTCCATGGAAAATGCCGTTGGTATTGCCGCCATGGTTAAAGCCGATAAATTACAAATGAATATGATTGCTCACGAATTGGAAGCTGAACTGGGTGTAAAAGTTGAAGTTGGCGGAGTAGAAGCCGATATGGCCATCCGTGGCGCATTAACGACACCGGGAAGCAATATGCCTTTAGCAATTATCGATATGGGTGCAGGATCGACAGATGCAGCAATTATTAACAGGGCAGGTGAAATCAAGTCCATCCATTTAGCAGGTGCCGGAAATATGGTTACACTGCTCATCGCATCGGAACTAGGATATGACAACATGGGTTTGGCGGAAGATATTAAAAAATATCCGTTGGCAAAGGTTGAAAGTTTATTCCATTTTCGTCATGAAGATGGAACCGTTCAATTTTTTGACAAACCACTTGATCCAAGATCTTTTGCACGGGTTGTCATTTTGACACCAAATGGAATGATACCCATGCCGGGTAACTTTTCACTAGAACGTATTCGAGCAGTACGTCGAGAAGCAAAAGCAAAAGTATTTGTAGTAAATGCCATTCGTTCATTAGAACGGGTTAGTCCCACTGGAAACGTTCGGGATATTGAATTTGTAACCTTAGTTGGAGGATCAGCACTTGATTTTGAGATTCCGCAATTGGTAACAGATGCCTTATCGAAGTACAGTATCGTTTCAGGACGGGCGAATATTAGAGGTGTTGAGGGTCCACGCAATGCAGTAGCCACCGGTCTCGTACTTGCTTACGAAGAAGGTGAATAATATGCATATGAATTTCGATGCACCAAAACCAGAAATTAAAGTTGTCCATGGTAAAAATATGACGTATCAAAAGGTCGTTGACGAAGTATTACATGGAATCGAAGAAGAAGGCATCCCTTTTTCCGTCGAGGAACTTGAAGAATCCAACCCGGTGGAGCTTGCTTTTAGAGGCGCAGAATTATCCCATTTAGGTGTTGGCATCGGAATCACCGAGAACGAAGTGGTTCTTCATTTTATTAAATTAAAAGAGGATCAACCCATTTTCAGAATTCCATCTTATAGTGATGAGGCAACGCTACGAGCAATCGGAAGCAATGCCGCTCGCCTGGTAAAAAGAATGCCATTTAAAAATCTTGATAATACTGAACTGTCGTAAGGAGGGGTTAATTTGAATAGAGGAGAGGCCATCGGCCTAATAGAAGCTATTGGGTTGGCCACAGCTATCGAAGCTGCCGATGCGGCGGTCAAGTCAGCAAATGTAAGACTGATTGGCTATGAAGCCTGTAAAGGCGATGGCATGTCCACCATTAAAGTGGCAGGAGATGTTGGCGCGGTAAAGGCTGCTGTTGAAGCTGCTACGGCGGCTTGTGCTAAAGGCCGAGGCGCTTGGGGAACTAAAGTGATTGCCCGACCCAGTGAAGGAATTGAAAAATTAATTTACAACAGTCAAACAGTGGGCTATACACCACCGGTTGTGCCAAAAGCTGAAGTTGACATTGAAGAAAAAAATGAAGAACCAGCAGAAGAAATAAGTGACGAGATTACTGAAGAGTAATCAAAAAAAGTTCTGTTAGTACATTCAGACAGAAATGATCTTTTGAAGAAAAGGTGTAAGTATGAACGAAGACGAAAAAAAAGTAATTGAGCAAATCGTAATTAATACGGTTAAAAAATTAATTAGCGAAAAAGATAGCCCGAATCGGGTTGTTTTGGGTATTTCCAATAAGCATATCCATCTTTCCCAAGAAGATATTGAAACGCTTTTTGGAAAAGGGCATGAGTTGACAAATATCAAAGACTTAAAGCAACCAGGACAATATGCGGCAAAAGAAACGGTTAAAGTAGTTGGACCGAAAGGTTGTTTTGACAAGGTTCGTATTTTAGGACCAGCCAGACCGGAAAGTCAAATCGAAATATCCTTGACGGATGCCAGAACACTGGGCATTAAAGCCCCAGTTTGTGAATCAGGGAAACTTGAAGGCACACCAGGAATTACACTTGAAGGACCATGTGGTTCTGTTACTCTAAGTCATGGGGTGATTGTCGCACTTCGACACATCCATATGCCAACGGATGTAGCCGAGAAACTTGGCGTAAAAGATAAAGACTGGGTTTGTGTTGAAACATGTGGCACTCGAAAGACTATTTTCTGTAATGTGTTGGCTCGTGTATCCGATAAATTTGACTATGAAATGCATCTGGATACTGATGAAGCAAATGCGGCAGGACTTAACAACGATGATTATTTAAAAATAATCCCAAACAGGTGAAATAATGGATTGGAAATCTGGTAACGACGCAATATTGGAATTTGCAGAATTAATTCGAGGAAAAAAGGCCAATGCTTACACTGGTGAGCTGAAAGTTGGCGTGGATCTTGGTACTGCAAATATTGTCATCGCAGTGGTTGATGAGAATAATCGTCCCATTGCCGGAGCTACTCAAGGTGCGTCAGTGGTGCGCGACGGAATTGTCGTAGACTATCTCGGAGCAAGCCAAATCGTACGAAAACTCAAAGGTGAGGTTGAAGGTATATTAGGCGTTGATTTAACATACGCTAAAGCGGCCACAGCCATTCCTCCCGGTATCTTGGCAGGGAATACAAAGATTATCTCCAACGTGGTGGATTCAGCCGACTTTGTTGTTACAAATGTTGTTGATGAACCGACTGCAGCAGCGACCGTTTTGGGTATTCAAAATGGGGCCGTTGTAGATGTTGGTGGTGGAACCACCGGAATCAGTATTCTTAAAGATGGTGAAGTTATTTTCACAGCCGATGAAGCGACCGGAGGGACCCATATGAGCCTGGTACTGGCAGGTTTTCATCACATAAGCTTTGAAGAAGCAGAGGAACTTAAAAAGAACGAATCGCAAAAGAAGATATTTCCAATTATCAAACCCGTTGTGCAGAAGATGGCGTCAATCGTTAATCGATTTGTGGTCGGGTACGATGTTGATGTTATTTATGTGGTTGGCGGGGCGTGTGTCTTTGATGATTTTGAAAAAATATTTGAAGATGAAACAGGCATCAAGACCATTAAACCAGTAGAACCATTATTGGTAACACCCTTAGGGATCGCCTTTAATTGTCAAAGGTAAGAAATGTGGTGATAGAATTTGGACATGGAGAAAATGCTCGAAAACGGTTTATTGGATGGTCTCATTCAAAAAATTGTCGACGAGGTTGTCAGGCGAATAAAAAATAAACCTAAAAAAGCAGTTGTTTTCTTTACGGGAGCTACGATTGGTTTTAAAGAGTCGATGGATTCACTGTTGAAATTACAAAAAGATGGTTGGCAATTAAAAGTTGTTCTTTCTGATGATGGCATGATGGTGTTAAATCCGGCGGCTATTCAAAAAGAATTGAATCTTGATGTGATTTATCACAGTGGTAACATTAAAAGCCAAAAAGAGCTTTACTCATCGGCAGACATGTTTGTGATTGCAACCATGAGTGTGAATACTGCAGCTAAATTGGCTGTGGGAATTACAGATACGGTTTTGTTATCACTTATCAATCATGGCTTTATGGCCGGTACGCCGGTTGTTGCAGCAAAAAATGCGTGTGATCCGGATGATCCCCAGAGAGCAACCCTTGGTATGGGGAAATCATCGCCAAAGTATCGGGAAATGTTGAATAACAATGTTGAAACACTTCGAGAATTTGGAATGAAAGTTGTCAATGGCAAAGACTTATATGCAACTTGTGTTGGTGGAACCCCCACAGATACTAAAGAATTAATCGTTGAAACAACAGATCTTCCCAGCAAAAAAGAGCCAGTGGTGAATATTGGCTTGTCCGGAAATAATGGCGAATGCGTATTGGATAAAAAAGTTATCTCACGCACCGACATTTTAAAGATTCGGGGAGCAAAAACAGTTAAAATACCTGCTGGATCAATTGTTACGGAGTATGCTGTTGAAGCCATAAAGGAATTTGGGCTTCAGGTTATTAGGATTTAAAAGGGTGGTGAATTTATGCAGTTAGCAAAAGTAGTCGGAAACGTAGTATCAACCCAAAAAGATCCTAATCTTGTGGGATGTAAACTGCTGATT
>JAKLQL010000416.1 GCA_022013395.1 Acetobacterium sp. | reverse complement strand
TTTGATTGAAAAACATCTAAATGCTCAATAATTTGTTTCGCCCACAACAGAGCACCGGTGGAACTAGCCGTAATCAGGTTGTTATCTGCTACAGATGGCTTGTCGATATAAAAACCTTGCCCTTTATAACCAGGAGCAAACATTTCAAGAAATCCCGGTCCATTACTGGTATGCGGACGCTTGTCCAATAGCCCAACGTTGGCAAGTGCAACGGTAGCCCCGCAGATTGCACCCACCGGAGCACCTGAAGAAAGAAATTCGCTTGCTTTTTTGATGATAGCCCCATGCCTTGGGTCGTTCCATGTATCTGCGCCCGGTAATACCAACATGCTTGTTTCACTCACAACAATATCATCAATTAAATAATTAGGCACAATTGTCATCCCGCCCATGGTATTGATTGGCTCTTTAGAATAACTTACCGTTTTGAGCGATACACGTGGCTCGCCTTTTTTGAAAAATCGGCCAGAATTCAGCTCCGAAATAGCATACCCCAGTTCCCAGTCGGCTAAGGTATCAAGAACATAAACATAGATTGTAAACATAAAATCCCTCCATTTTCATTGTGTTTTTTATTTGTCGCACTATTTTATTTGCTTTTTTATTATACCTTGCAATTGTTGACAACAGTATGGCAACAATCTATAATGATAACAAGAAATTTGGGAAGGCGGCTATCCGATGAAAGTTGACAGGCTTGTTAGCATTATTATGATACTCCTTGATAAAAAACGGATCGGCTAGCCGATCTGTTTGAAGTTTCACCTCGCACAATCTACCGCGACATCGATACGATCAACATGGCAGGTATTCCTGTTTGTTCTATATCGGGAGTGGGCGGTGGCTTTGAAATCATGCAGAACTACAAGATTGATAAAAAGGTTTTTTCGACTGCCGACCTTTCTGCGATCTTGATGGGGCTTTCCAGTCTTTCCAACATGATCCGCGGTGATGAACTGGTAAACGCCCTTGCGAAAGTCAAGAGTTTTATCCCCGCTGACAGAGCGAAAGACATTGAATTAAAAGCAAATCAAATAGTTATCGATTTAAGCCCGTGGATGGGTAACAGGAACGTACAACCCTATTTAGAAATGATCAGAACAGCTTTACAGGAAAGCAAGCTGCTTTCGTTTGAATATGCAGACCGCTATGGAAATAAAACCGCACGAACAGCCGAGCCGTATCAGCTTGTATTGAAAAGTAGTCATTGGTATTGGCAAGGGTATTGCTATAAAAGAAATGATTTTCGCTTGTTTAAGCTATCCCGCATATCAAAC
>JAKLQL010000415.1 GCA_022013395.1 Acetobacterium sp. | reverse complement strand
TTTTTTATTTATTATATTATACTAAAAAAAAAATAATTTTGAACATTTTAGAAGTATAATATAATAAATAAAAGATCATTACAAGACTAAATGCAAACGTTTTAAAATATGATATTTTGGAATGATTGTATAAACAGTAGTATTTAAAAAGGAGAAGGTGCAGTGAATAAGTTTAGTATATCCGAAGTAATGGATTCCCTGGGTGTTAACAAGTTTACCTGGAAAATATTCTTCCTGTTAGGATTAGCGATGGTATTTGATGGCTATGATTATATGATTGTATCCTATACGATGCCCCAGATCGCCGCGGAGTGGGGGTTAAGTGCCGTTGCTAAAGGAAGTTTGTCGTCATGGAGCCTGATTGGCCTGATCCTGGGCGGCGCCTTGGCCGGAATAATCTCTGACAAAATCGGCCGACGAAAAACCCTGATGTTTGCGATTGGAATGTATTCGCTAATGAATATTCCGATATATTTTTCCAACAGCTTTGAGATGTTTGCATTGTTTAGAGTATTGGCAGGGATTGGGTTGGGTGCCTGTATCCCGGTGGTCACCACAACCTATTCCGAATCCACCCCAACAAATAAGCGGGCAATCTTTATTACCTTCGGGATGGCCTGGATGATCGTCGGTTGGGTGCTGGCGGGTCTTGTTGCCACTGCCATTGTACCAATATTTGGGTGGCGGCTGTGTTACCTGATTGGCGGAATTCCGCTGGTTTATGCAATCTTCCTGTACTTTAAAATGCCGGAATCCGCCTATTGGCTGGCCAATAAAGGCTACCGGGAAAAAGCCGTCAAAGCCCTGCGAAACATTGAGCAGATCGCAACTGGTAAAATGACCGATTGGGATCCGGCTGCTCTAATCGTTCCACCAAAGCCAAAGCAAGCTGGTCCCAAAGCGCTTTTCTCCAAGCAATATATTCGCATTACTGCGGCGATCTGGATTATGTATTTCTGCGGCTGTTTTATTGTTTATGGGATCAATGCCTGGCTACCATCATTGATGCTGGAAAAGGGTTTAACCTTGACTTCGGCGTATGGACTGGCGATTGCCCAGAATGCCGCAGCAATTATCGCCAATGCTTCAACCGGATTTGTTGCTGAAGCCGTCGGTCGGAAAAAGAATCTGATCTTATCCTTTGCGGTAGCGGCCGTTTCAGTAATTGTTATGGCGACTGTTGGGGGCGGTTTTGGGGCGATCCTGGGCGCCTGTATTTTTCTGGGATTTGCCGTCAACTATTCCATCACCGCGATACAACCGCTGATGGCTGAAGCCTATCCGACCGAGTTTAGAAATACCGGGGTATCCTGGTGTCATGCCTTTGGCCGCATCGGCGGCGCCAGTGCCCCGATTGTTGCCGGGATCATCATTGGCATGGGACAGGGTTATGCCGTGTCATTTATGTTTTATGTGATTCCCGCTGTGATCGGTTTATTGACGGCGGTATTCTTGGTTAAAAAAGAAACCAAAGGCAAATCGCTGGATGAATTGGCCGAGGGCACTGAATAAGGATTACTCAGTAATTGCGGTTGAAGTATCTATCAGTTCAAGTGTTGCTGTGGATCAATTCAAAAAGAAAAGAAAACGTGAAACTAGCTTGACTAGTTCACGTTTTCTTTTTTTTCGTTATATTAAGATTTTATGTTAGTAGCGCTTATGCAACCATTTCTTTCGCTTTAACAGCGGCACTACCGGCATCTGGAGCAAATCCATCAGCGCCGATTTCAGCTGCGTATTCTGGGGTTACAGGAGCACCACCAACGATAACTTTAACATCAAGTCCGCTGGCTTTAATGGTTTGCACCGCTTCTTTAAGAGCTGGCATGGTGGTGGTTAACAGACCTGAGCAGGCAACTAAAGTAACGTTTTCGTTTTCTTTGATAGCTTCGACAAATCGTTCGGCTGGAACATCAACGCCGAGATCAACCATGGTGAATCCGGCACTTTCGATCATCATTGAAACCAGGTTTTTACCGATATCATGTAAATCGCCGGCAACGGTTCCGATAATACAGGTTCCTAAAGATGCTGAAGTGTCGCCAGCCATCAGTGGACGTAAAACATCAACGCCTTTTGCCATTGCTTTAGCAGCAATCAGCATTTCGGGAACAAAGATTTCTCCAGATGAGAATTTTTCGCCAACAACGCTCATGGATTCAACCATCGCTTGCAGGATTTCACCAGGTGCGTTGCCTTCGTCTAGTGCTTCCTGAACCAGGCCGGCAACCAGTTTAGTTTTACCAATTTCTACTTTTTCTTTAACTTCTTGAATTTTTGACATCTTATTTCTCCTATTCAGTAATAATTAATTTTTGTGTATTTTAGTTGTGTAACTGGTTGTGTGACCAGTTACCGATTTTTTAAATGTTTAAAATGGATAGATATTAAATGCTAAAGAACTATTTTTTTTGTCCGAAAATACCTTCACGATAAGCGCCAATATATTCCATACAATAATCATCATCACCTAATAATGCTTCGGTGGCAAAGATAATTCCCATCAGGTCACCATTGGTTGGGTCAAGGATGGCACTATCCAGACCGGCGTTCATCGCCAGGACGGTAAAGCCCATGTTAACCATTTTACGAGCTGGCAGGTTGAAAGAAATATTGCTGACCGCACCCGTAACATGGATGGTTGGATATTGCTCTTTAATGCTGCGGATTACTTCAACGACCATGGCGATGCCATCTTCGGAAGTACAAAGCATTTCGACCAATGGATCAATGTGCATTCTAGATGGGTCAATGCCATATTCTTTGACCTTAGCCATCAGATCAGCAAAGACATCCAAACGGTCTTTAGCCGTTTTAGGAATCCCTTTGTCACTGTTTAACAGGGCAACACATTCCCATTTAGTATCAGCAATGGCTTTAAATGCGGCATCAATTTTGTCGCCTTCAAGTGACACGGAGTTGAACAAACCGGGTTTGTTACAAAATTTCATCGATTCGATGCAGGTATAGACGTTAGGGCTATCCACAGCAATCGGGGTTTCGGTGACTTCCTGAACCAGTTCAATCAACCATTTCATAGTTTCCAGTTCAATATCATCATCGACCGATGCACAGACATCAATGAAATCCACACCGGCTTCGGTTTGGATCTTTGCCAGATTTTTGATGAATTCTCCATCTTTGGCTGCGATGGCCTTAGCTGTTGAAGGGATCGCACCGTTAATTTTTTCTCCAATAATAATCAATTTTGTCTCTCCTCTGGATATTAATTTTTACCGCTCTTTCAAAGCATGGATTTTCAAATGGTTATTTTTACTAGTATAGTTCTTTGGTCATTTTTTCAACTTCA
>JAKLQL010000044.1 GCA_022013395.1 Acetobacterium sp. | reverse complement strand
TTGCCACAAAAACGGCAGCAGCGCTTAACAAGATTGTCGATGATGTTGCCAAGGTTTCTGATATTGTGGGAAATATCGCCTCAGCTTCAAATGAACAGGCCATTGGAATTTCCCAGATTAATCAGGGGATTATGCAGGTATCCGAAGTGGTTCAAATGAATTCAGCTACT
Source organism: Acetobacterium sp. (assembly GCA_022013395.1). Classification (GTDB taxonomy): domain Bacteria; phylum Bacillota; class Clostridia; order Eubacteriales; family Eubacteriaceae; genus Acetobacterium. Next base: position 3,218 of record JAKLQL010000044.1, on the reverse strand, counting down.
TCAGAAGAAAGTGCAGCAGCCAGTGAAGAATTATCCAGTCAGGCAGAAATGCTAAGAGAACAGGCGGATCGGTTCATATTAAAAAAATCCGGACGTTTTTCTTACCAGGGGAACGAAGCATTTGATGTAAACATGAATGGGAGTCAAGGACAAGCCAGACCGACAAAACGGGTAGACGCCAATTCGACTGTATCAAAACCAACCCGAATTGCTTTGAGCGATAATGAATTTGGAAAATACTAATTAGTGATTAAAGAACGATCAGTAGTGAGAAAGGAGGAGCAACGATGTTTAAAAAAGAGCGGATCAAGGTTCTCATTGTAGATGACAGTGTGGTTTTTCGTGAAATGGTAGCCCGAAGATTGTCGATGGACAAGTCGATCCGGGTTGTGGCAACGGCAGATGATCCCTTTGATGCCCGGGACAAAATACTAAAATATGATCCTGATGTGATTATTTGCGATGTTGAAATGCCAAAGATGAATGGTATTGAATTTATTAAACGATTGCTTCCCCAGTACCCACTGCCGGTGGTGATTGTTAGCAGCAATCCACAAACTGGGGCAGCTGCCAGAAAGGCAGGAGCCCTGGATTTTGTGGAAAAACCAAAGACAAATTCTTCAAGATCCTTTGATGATTTTCTGGTTGAGCTGGATAAAAAAATTCGGATCGCTGCAAAAACAGAAGTCGTCCTACCTCAACATCAGGCAGAAATAATAAAAAAACAGCAAATATCAGGCAATGGGCAGTCATCTGACAGGCTCATTGCCATTGGTGCGTCAACCGGTGGTACCGAAGCGATTTATGATGTGCTAAAAAAGCTGACACCAGATTGTCCTGGCATCGTGATTGTGCAGCATATTCCGCCAGTCTTTTCAAAAATGTTTGCCGAAAGACTGGATTCCCAAACGCTCTTACGTTGCAAAGAAGCCCAAACCGGAGATTATCTGGAAAATGGCAGCGTCTATATTGCGCCGGGAGACCAGCATATGCGAATCAAACGGATTGGCAATAAATACCGAGTGGAAGTTTTTCAAGGTGAAAAGGTCAATGGTCATTGTCCTTCGGTGGATACGCTCTTTGAATCGGTTGCCCGGGAAGCTGGAAACCGGGCAATTGGTATTCTTCTCACTGGCATGGGTAATGATGGTGCCAAAGGATTGCTGAACATTCGCCGGCAAGGGGCCATAACCATTGGTCAGGATGAGGCATCCTCGGTGGTTTACGGGATGCCAAAGGTTGCCTATAATATGGGGGCTGTGTCGGTCCAGGCGTCGCTGGAAAATATTCATAAACATATACTCTCGGCTTTGAAGGAATAGGTGATGATATGACAAAAATTGTCGGAATTGGGGAAATGGCCATTTCAAACAATCTCAATGATACAATAAAGACTTTTGCATTAGGTTCCTGTCTGGGGATCACGGCTTACTCAGCGGTGCGGAAGGTTGGTGGAATTATCCATATTGCGCTACCCAAACCAGCCCGAGTCGAAGATGCCAATAACCGCTATTGTTATTATGCAACCACCGGATTACCCTATTTTATTCATCAATTTTCTAAAGCATATGGGTGCACAAAAAGCGAGTTGGTGATTCGCATTTTTGGTGGTGCCGAATCGCTGCGGGAGAATGATACCTTTAATGTGGGAAAGCAGAATCTGGAGATCACCAAGCATATTCTAACGGATCTGAATTTGGGTATCCACTATGCCGAAACCGGGGAGACCGTAAGCCGAACGATTGAATTGGAGGTAGCCAGTGGCGATATTAACATCTGGCACCAGAATATGATTATTTAAGCAGTCAAAAATTGAATGGTGATTGTTTTGACAATATAGAAAAACGAGTACTAGTCTGGACAATTTGGTCAGGTTATTAGAATAATTTAAACAAATAGAAGGGGAGACGGATAATGTTAGAGGATACCATACTGGGGACTAGGGACAATTTCAGTCAGGAGTTTGACGCTATTTCGGTAGGTGTGATCGTCTTCGATGAAACTGGTAAAGTCACAAAGGTCAACAATCCGCTGTTGAACTATTTCAACAGCAAGCGGGAGCAATTCATTGGAAAACAATTTGGCGATGCCGTTCAATGTATTAGTAGCCGTCTAAATAAAATGGGCTGCGGTTATGACCCTTCCTGTGAATTTTGCGAACTGAGAAATGCCTTTACGAAGGTTCTTAAATCTGAAAATGAACCCATCAAAATCGAATTCAAGAAAAGTATTTTTGTGGATTATGAGGAAAATGATTATTGGTTTAAGGTGAGTATTGCTCCGATGATCAATGGTAAGAGCAGAAATGCCGTTGTTACCTTTGTGGACATCACCGAGCGTAAAAACAGAGAATTATCGCTTGAACAATCCCGGGACTATTATTATCGGATGTTTGAAAACTTCCCTACCTTAATCTTTAAAACTGATCTGGAAGGAAATGTGGTTTACTTTAATCGCAGTTGGTCACTTTTCACTGGAAAAGAAAACGAAGATTATCTGGGGATTAAATGGTTGGATTTAATCCATCCAGAGGACCGAAAACTATACCTGAAAATGAAAAACCAGGCTTTTCAAAGCAAAAAATCCTTCACAATTGAATATCGAATTCAACATGCCAGCGGTGATTATCGATGGATTGAAGGGATTTACAGTCCTTCCCAAGAGATAGATGGGAGTTATGATGGCTATATCGGGATCGGTACTGATATTACCGAACGAAAAAATTTGGAAGAAGGGCTGATTCGTTATAAAATGTTGGCAGAAAAAGTCCGGGATACGATTCTATTTGTCGAAATGAATGGTAAAATCATCGACGCCAATAATGCGGCTGAAAAACTTTATGATCACAACCGGGAGGATCTCTTGAAACTTTCAGTTTTTGATCTGATTGAAGGAGGGAAGTCCATTGCTATTGCGGAAATGGAGAATGGTGACAAGGATGGCGTTTTTTTTGAAACCATTCACAAGAAAAAAGACGGAACCATGATTCCCGTGGAAGTTAGTGCCAAAGCCACTCATATAAAAGAAAAACGTGTGATCATTTGTATCGTACGGGACATTTCAGAACGAAAAAACTCTGAAAATGCATTAATCGACAGCGAAGAAAAGTTTCGCCAGGTCTTTCATAATTCGTCAGATGCGATCTTTGTTCAGGAAACAAGTGCGAATGGCACTCATGGAAAACTGGTTGAGGTTAACCAAACAGCCGGTGAGATGTT
>JAKLQL010000414.1 GCA_022013395.1 Acetobacterium sp. | reverse complement strand
TGTTGATATTAATATAACCGTTGTGCACCCAATAATTAGCAAAGAGTTTACCGCAGGAGCCTTCCGATTGAGCGATTTCATTTTCATGGTGGGGAAAGATCAGATCCTGACCACCGCCATGGATATCAATGGTTTCGCCCAGATGTTTTTTGGACATCGCTGAACATTCGATGTGCCAGCCTGGACGTCCCTGACCCCAGGGGCTTTCCCAATAGGGTTCGCCATCTTTTTTCTTTTTCCAGAGGGCAAAATCCAGCGGACTTTGTTTTTCGTCGTTGACATCAATCCGGGCGCCAGAGCGCAGGTCGTCAATGGATTGCTTGGACAGTTTGCCGTAGTCTTCAAACTCATCCACTCGGTAGTAGACATTTCCGTCGACATTATAGGCCAGTCCTTTTTCTTCCAGGGTTTTAATCATCGCAATGATTTCGGGCATGTTTTCACTTACCTTGGGGTGGGCGTTGGCGCGCTTGATCCCCAGCGCATCGGCATCGGTAAAGTATTCCTGGATGTATTTTTCGGAAACCTCGCTGGGGGCAATGCCCTCTTCGTGGCTGCGGTTGATGATTTTGTCATCGACATCGGTGAAATTTTGAATAAAGGTTACCTCATAACCGGTATATTCTAAAAATCGGCGTAGCACGTCAAAGACGATGAAGGGACGGGCGTTGCCGATGTGAAAATAATTGTAAACGGTGGGTCCACAGGAATACATGCGAACCTTTCCGGCTTCGATGGGGACGAAGGTTTCTTTCTGCTGGGATAGGGTATTATATAATTTCATAAAGTTCAACCTTTCAATTTATTTCTTTAGATGAATGTGTTATGATAACATATTATACACTAAAGATAAGATTAAGTGTCAATGGATAAAATTTTTTAGGAAGAAAATTTCTTTTATCAAGTAATATGAAAGATAAGAAATGAATGAGGATTCTCCATGGAAGCAAATGAAAAGAGAAAAGTCCTGGCCCAGGCGATATTAGCCCTTGAAACCGAAGAGGATTGTAATCTGTTGCTCGAAGACCTATGTACCATCAAAGAAATTGAAGATTTGGCGCATCGTTTTGAAATTGCCTATTTGTTGTCCCAGGGGAAAACCTTCATTGATGTTGAAAAACAAACTGGCGCCAGCTCGGCTACCATCAGTCGGGTAAACCGCTGCTTAAAACACGGTAAGGGCTACCGCAACATCATTGAAAAAATGAAAAAGGACCATACATTGGAATAGTCTTATCTAAAATTTAATATTAAAGGAGTTGAGTGTAGTGATGAAAGCTGTGAAGAAGTCGAAGAAGTTGGACAACGTTTGTTATGATATTAGAGGACCGGTGGTTGACGAGGCGGACCGCATGGAACGCGATGGCATTGATATAATTATGCTCAATACTGGGAATACCGCCCCCTTTAATTTAATGGCCCCGGATGAGATTGTCCAGGATATCAAATATAATATGGTCGCTGCTGAAGGCTATTGTAATTCCCAAGGGATTTTTTCAGCCCGGAAAGCGGTGGTTCAACATTATCAGACCAAAGGACTGATGGATCTGAAGGTAGACGATGTTTTCCTTGGCAATGGGGTCAGCGAGCTGATTTTGTTCTGTATGCAAGCCCTTTTGGATAATGGCGATGAAATATTAGTGCCATGTCCAGACTACCCGTTATGGTCAGCTGCTGTCAATTTGTCTGGTGGAACAGCTGTTTATTACACCTGTGATGAAGAAGACGAATGGAACCCAAGTCTGGAAGACATTGCTAGCAAGATTACCCCTAATACCAAGGGGATCGTGGTGATTAATCCGAATAACCCAACGGGCGCTCTTTACCCAAAAGAAATTCTGGAAGGGATTATCAAACTGGCTGTTGATAATGATCTGATTATTTTCGCTGATGAAATCTATGACCGGATTCTTTATGATGACTATGTCCATACTCCCATGGCAACCCTCACCGAAGATGTGCTGGTGGTGACCCTGAATGGCTTGTCAAAATCCCACCGGATTCCCGGCTATCGGGTTGGCTGGATGATTTTAACCGGCAATAAGGAAGGGGCCAAGGATTATATTGAAGGCATCAAAATGCTTTCCAATATGCGAATGTGTTCCAATGTTCCGGGACAGCATGCGATTCAGACCTCTTTAGGTGGCTACCAGAGCATCAATGATCTGCTTAAACCGGGCGGACGTCTTTACGAACAACGACGGATTGTTTGTGAACGGGTGAACGCCATTCCAGGCTTGTCCTGTGTTGTTCCCAAAGCCGGGTTTTATGTGTTTCCTAAAATCGATACAGAAATGTTTAACATCACCAGCGATGTCCAGTTTGCCTTGGATTTCCTGAAAGAAGAACATGTCCTGATGGTTCAGGGGAGCGGTTTTAACTGGCCCAACCCTGATCATTTTAGAATTGTCTTTTTACCCCATCCAGAAGATCTGATTGAAACGATGGATCGACTGGAACGGTTTATGGCCAGCTATCGGCAAAAATAAGAGAAGGTTAAGATCGGAAGAATAATGAAAAAACAGTTAATGAAAAGTAAAAAAAGAGCCATCCTGGCCGGCGTTTGTGCCGGTCTTGGGGAATACTGCAATATTTCCCCCTGGGTCTTTAGAGGGTTGTTCATATTACCTTTTGTGTTGAGATTCTTACCAGGAATACTCAGCATTGGTATCTATATCGTACTGGCGGTGGTGTTGCCGGGCAACAAACGCATTGATGATCAGGATGTGGTTGAAGTGGATTATGAAATCGTTGATGATAACAATGATGAAGAAGTCATTGATTTCAGTGACGGATCCACAGGAAAAACTGAATCCAAAGAAAAGGTTAACTAAAACATGCTGGAAAAAAGAATCATTACAAAATCAAGTCGGGAAACCTTTGATTTTGGACAACATCTGGGGGAAGCCATTGACTTCCCCCTGGTTATTTTTTTACAAGGTGAGATGGGCGCCGGGAAAACGCTGTTCTCAAAAGGTTTTGTGGCCGGGATGGGTTTAGATGATGAGGTTACCAGCCCCACCTATACGATTGTCAATGAGTACGGCGATCCGCCAAAGATCTTTCATTTTGACTTGTATCGTCTCCAGGACCCGGATGAACTCTACGAAATGGGTTTTGAAGATTATCTAAGTCAGGGGTGTACGCTGCTCCTGGAATGGCCGGATCTGATCACCGAGTATTCATTCGAACCCAAGTTGGAAATTGTCTTAACAGCTCAGATTGATACACCGGATCAACGGGAAATCATTTTAAAAACCGACAATCAGAAAGTAGCCCAGATTCTCAATCAGATTCTCAATGCGAATTAAATAAAGATGAGGTGGCAAACATGGAAAAAACGCTAACCAGTGTGATTATTCCGGCCGCTGGATTAGGTCGCCGGATGAACGCAACCATCAGCAAACAGTATCTGACATTAATGGGGAAACCAATACTGGCGCATACCCTGGACGTGTTTGAGCGATGTCCATTGATTTCAGAAATTATTCTGGTGATCAATCCGGATGAATTTGAACTGTGTCAGGAACAGGTGTTGAGCGGCTATCCCTATACTAAGATAAAATTGGTGAGTGGTGGGGCAACCCGGCAGCAGTCGGTTTATAACGGTTTAGCAGCGGTAATGCCCAATGCTCAGATTGTGATGGCTCACGATGGCGCAAGACCACTGATTCAAGAGTCAGTGATTAAAAAAAGCATTGAAGAAACCATTCGTCATCAGGCAACGGTTGTCGGAGTACCAGCCAAAAATACCATCAAGGTAATCAATGACGCCGGCTTTGTGGAACATACCCCAGATCGCAATTATCTGGTGGAGATTCAAACGCCCCAGACCTTTGCATATGAACTGTTAAAAAAGGCTCACCAAAATGCCCGCGAACTGGGGATCGAAGGAACCGATGACGCCTTTCTGGTGGAACGGTTAAATGTTCCAGTTAAAATTGTGATTGGCGACTATACTAATATCAAAATTACCACTCCGGAAGATCTGGTGATTGCCGAGTCGATTATGAAAAGAACTGCCGAAAACCGGGAATTATCTGGAAAAATTAAAAGATTATTAAAAGAATAAAAGAATGGAACGAAAAAAACTGTCATTTTATGGAGTTTTTCGCTTCATTCTTTATTTATTGGGGAATAAAAGATATAATGAACGAGGGCTTAAAAAAACAACGGTGTTCAGTTTATTAATTAAACAGATGAAAGCGTACCAACAACGGTTGGGGTGCTCAGTGAACACAGCGACAGCCTGATAGGGTTATTCACCTTTTTTAAAAATAATTAGTGAAAATGTGGAGGAAACCATGATTGAATTATCAGAAGAACTTCTATTAAGAATGTATTATAAAATAAACCAGGCTCGATTTTTCGAAGAAAAACTGGACGAACTCGTTTCAAAGGGCAAGGTTCACGGAGCAATCCATTTGGGCATGGGTCAGGAGGCAACCGGCGTGATGTCTTGTCTCGCTCTGGAAGATGGAGATCTGGTATCCCTGAGTCATCGGGGCCATGCCCAAGCCATCGGCTTTGGCCTGGATGTTAATCTGATGATGGCAGAATGTCTGGGAAAAGCCACCGGTTACTGTAAGGGTAAAGGTGGATCGATGCACATTGCTGATGTGGAGAATGGCAACCTGGGAGCAAATGGTGTGGTTGGTGGCGGTTTCAGCCTTTCCTGTGGGGCAGCGCTGACCCAAAAGTATCAAAAAACCGGAAAGGTGGTCCTCTGTTTTGCTGGGGATGGAGCCACCAATGGCGGAAATTTCCATGAATCCTTAAATCTCGCTTCGGTTTGGAAATTGCCGGTTGTTTTTCTGATTGAAAATAATCAGTATGGCATGTCAACACCGATTGAAAAGCACATGAATATCGAAAATATTTCAGATCGCAGCGAAGCCTACAATATGCCTGGCCTTACCATTGATGGCAATGATTTTCTCGATGTTTATAATACCGCCACCAAGGCACTGCGCTATGCCAGAGCCGGCAAAGGGCCGGTACTGATTGAAGCCAAAACCTATCGCTACAGCGGCCATTCCCAAAGTGACAATCAGTTATATCGGGACAAACAAGAGGTTCGGGAATGGCAAAAGAAAGATCCAGTTCAAAAAATGAAAGAATATCTCAGAGAACATCGGATCTTTACCGAAAAACAAATCCAGAAAATGGAAGATGAAGCCAAAGCGTCCATTGATCAGGCGCTGGAATTTGCGAATGCAAGCCCAGAACCCCAGTTGAATGCGGTTTTAGAAGATGTCTATGCGGGAGGGGTTAACTGATGAAAACAAGTGATATGAAAAAAATGACTTACCGCGACGCCCTGCGCCTGGGGATCACCGAAGAAATGCGTCGGGATGAGAATGTTATTTTTATGGGCGAAGATATTGGACTTTACGGTGGTGCCTTTGGTGTATCCACTGGCCTGCTGGAAGAATTTGGCGAAGATCGGATTCTGGATACGCCGATTGCCGAAGCAGCGATGGTCGGAACCGCTGTGGGTGCAGCAACGACTGGATTACGCCCGATCTGTGAAATCATGTTTATGGATTTTATTACTTTGGGCATGGATGCCCTGGTCAATCAGGCAGCAAAAATGCGCTATATGTTTGGCGGACAGTCACAGGTACCGATGGTATTGCGGTTGCCAGCGGGCTCGGGAATCGGAGGAGCCGCTCAGCACAGTCAAAGCCTGGAAGCCTGGCTATGTCATGTACCTGGTTTAAAGGTGGTAACCCCATCGACCCCGGCTCAGGCAAAGGGGTTAATGAAGGCGGCGATCCGGGACAATAACCCGGTCTGTTTTATTGAGCATAAATTGCTTTATGACAAGGTCGGACTGGTTCCGCTGGATGAGGATTACCTTGTCGAAATCGGAACGACAGTGGTGGAACGTCCTGGGAAGGACGTAACCATTGTCGCTTACGGCACTACCCTTGCTAAAGCCATTGAAGCGGCGGATTTTCTGGAAGAAGAGGGGATCAAAGTTGAAATCCTCAATCCGGTTACCCTGTATCCCATGGATATGAAGCCGATTATTGAATCGGTTATAAAAACCGGGTGTCTGATTGTGGCTCATGAAGCCTCCAAAACCGGGGGCCTTGGTGGGGAGATTGTGGCGCGAGTGGTGGAAAGTGAAGCCTTTGATTATCTCAATGCTCCGATCATCCGTCTGGGTGGCCTGGATGTTCCCGTTCCGTTTAATAAGGAACTGGAAGCTTCGGTGGTACCCCAACGAAACGATTTCGTTCATGGAGTCTATCGTCTCCTCAACCGGGAATAGGGAGTTGGCAGAATGATGGAAAATGAAATAATACTACCGAAAGAGAAATTGGATATGACAGCAGAAAACTTGACAAACACCGCAACGGTTGGGTTGACGGGAGTAAATAAAGAAGACGCAGTTCTTCATGACGATAAACAGGAAGAGTCGCTTCAAGCAGCGGTCTCAGATCAGAAAACAGAGATTACCGAAGGGATCCGGACAGAAGCACAAGTAGAAGAAATTAACGCACCGGCGGAAGACGTTTTAGGTGAAGATCTTGCAGAAGAAAACCTGGAAGAAAAATTGACGGCGGCCATTGAGGCACTGGAAAGAAATCTGGAAGAAACAATCAAGGAAGGGACAAAAGACCAGCGGTCTGAAGCTGTTCGAGAAATCATCAAGGATGAGGACATCGAAGAAACTCTGGAGGAAGCTCTGGAAGAAGAACTGAAGGAAGAGCTGTTGGCGGTGCAAGAAGAAGCGCCACAGGAATTTCCGGAATCGGATCCCCGGGAGGGCAAGGTCAGAGCCACCCCTTCCGCCAGACGGATTGCCCGGGAATTTAAGGTAGATATAAAAAAGGCAACCGGTACCGGACCAAACGGCCGAATTGAAGTCGATGATGTTAAAAAAATGGTGGTGATCCAACCCGGCACCTTCAATTTTAAATCCAAAGAACCAGTGGTTATTAGCACAAATTTGGAGAAGCTGGCCGGAAATCCGCAGAATCTTTTTTCTCTTCCGGTGAAACTGGAAGAGCCACCAGCTAAAAAAGCAGATACCCGAAAAAAACTCAAAGATATGAATCAAAAAATAGAAAAATTGCCAAATCCCGACCTGGACTTTGTGCCGTTTGTGGATGAAAATGCCGAGAAATTCGAAGCGAAGGATGCCGATGTGGTGACAAAAATATCAGAGCTGGATTTTGTGCCATTTGTTGATATAAAGGCCGAACCGCTCCGGGAAGAAATCATCGTTAAACCAACACCGATGCATCAGCTTCATGAAGCTGAACAAGAAGAGATTGAACTCCCAAATCGAAAGCCCCGCGGTTTAAGAAGAAAAACGACGGTTCAAGACAAAAATGAAAGTGACATAGCTGCAAAAAAAATCAATGCCATAGAAGTTGATGAGCCGAAGGTTTGTGAGTTAGAAGCTGTTGAACAAGAAGTTTGCGAGCTGGAGGTTAATGAACCAGAAGCTGATGCCCCAGAAACCCTGGCGGTTGAAACGACCGAACTGAAAACTGCTGAACCGGAAAGTCTTGAACCTGAAGTGGAGTCGCTTCAAATAGAAGTTCATGAGATAAAAATTCCGGAAATAGAAGTTCGAGAAATAGAAAACAATGAAATCGAGATGGCACCACTTGAGCCCGAACTATCCAAGGAGAAGCTGGCAGATCACAGCGCAGCTACCGATGAACCCGCTCCCGTTGAAGAAAAGTTGATCAAAAGCAATTTAGAAACAGCGGTGATTACATTAACCACCGAAATTGATATGACCGAAATCAAGGATCTCCGAAAGAAAATAACCAAAAAAATCGAAGACCAGGTCAAATGTCGCTGTACCTATACCGATTTTCTGCTGCTGGCGACATCCCGGGCGCTGATTAAACATCCTTTGATTAATGCCAGACGGGAAGGCGACCAGATCATTATGCACACCTACGTACACATGGGCTTAACGGTAGAATCCGATCAAGCTTTGATTGTGCCAGTAATTGAAAACACCCAAGATCTGGACTTTGTGGAAATGGTCAAAAGTCGCGGTGACTTACTAAAAACAGTCAAGAACAGACAGTTACCACCGGAGCGGTTTCAGGGCAGCACCTTTACCATCACCAATCTGGGGATGTATGGCATCCGGGAATTTACCGCCATCATCAATCAGCCCAACAGCGCCATCCTCAGTGTCGGCGAAGTCGTTCAGCGGATTCGGGTGCATCAGGGTGAACCAGTAGTTCGATCAGTCATGAAAATCAGCTTGAATTTGGATCGTCAGGTGGCTGACGGCGTGGAAGGCGCTAAATTCTTACAGGACATTAAAGCAGATATGGAAAACCCATCACTTTTGTTGTTTTAAGCTGTGAATTTCTGAAAATATTAGAAAAGATAACGTTACCAAAAAAATAATCATTGTCACATTTAAGCAAGTTGTGTTAGACTAAACAGCATAATATAAGACTACAGAACATACATGAAGCAGATGAAAAGCAATGGCCAATTGTCTGCTTTTTTTGTATCTAAGCGAGAGTTAAATTCGAAAGGAGAACAAAGGTTGGAGAAGATATTAAAGGAAGGCATTACCTTTGATGATGTATTGTTAATCCCAGGAAAATCTGAAGTGTTGCCAGGAGATGTAAACACCGGCACCCGTTTGACAAAAAAAATTGCACTGAATATTCCCATTATGAGTGCGGG
>JAKLQL010000413.1 GCA_022013395.1 Acetobacterium sp. | reverse complement strand
TCCCATATGAAGAAGTTCGTGTGATTTCAGTCTATGAAAATGCAGTACCGATCTTGCCAGATGATATTGCCGGTATAATCATTACTGGTTCCCCCGCTATGGTAACTGATTTAGAACCTTGGGGAGTTGCCACTTCCCAATGGCTGAAGCAAGTTGTTAAGAAAAACATCCCAGTTTTAGGTATCTGCTTTGGACATCAATTACTTGCCCATACATTTGGCGGAGCGGTTGACTATCATGAGTTAGGGGAAGAAAAGGGCGAGGTTGAAATACGTCTTACTGAAGCAGGCAAAAATGATCCATTGCTTGGGGTATTACCTGAACACTTCACCGCTTATGCATCCCACTTTCAAACAGTTACCATGCCACCCCAAAATGCTGGTATTTTAGCTGAAAATGATTTTGAATCGACCCATGCGTTGAGATTTAAAGAGAATGTTTGGGGCGTTCAATTTCACCCAGAATGCATCGGTGATTTATTCTGCGAAACTCATGAACACAAAACATATGGCATGGCTTTGTTAAAGCGCTTTTATGAATTAGCAATAAGCAATGACGATGCAGAAAAAGCAAATAACTACGAGACCGCGGTGTTATAGTTAACGTCAGATTTAATAAATAACAGGACAAAATTGGAGGTGACAGAAGTGGGAAAACGAAAATACGGCAGTGAATTTGGTTTTCAAACTCGAGCTGTACATACCGGAAATGATGTAGATCTGGATTCTGGGGCGATAAAACGACCAATTACAATGGCCAACAGTTATGAATTACCCTATGATCCCACCGACATAAATTGGAGCAGCTCTGATAAAAGTTTATATACACGTAATGGTGGGACAAATCAAAAATATCTTGAAGAAAAAATTGCAGCATTTGAAAATAGCGAGGATTGTATTGTTTTGGCTTCGGGTGTGGCGGCGCTCTCAGGATTGTTCTTTGCACTGTTAGAAACGGGTGATCATGTTGTTTTTTCAAATGTAACTTATGTAGCAGCATATCGGTTGTTAAATGAGTTATTAAATAATAAATTCAAAGTGGAAACAACCATTATTGATACCACCGATTTGGACGCTGTAAAAGCTGCTATCAGACCAAATACAAAACTGATCCATATCGAAACACCTGGAAATCCAACGATTCAGATTTCTGATATTGCAGAAATAGCCAAGCTTGCTCATCAAAATAGTGCGCTTCTATCGGTCGATAACACTTTTGCTTCGCCATATAATCAAAGGCCCATCGAGTTGGGGGCAGATTTTTCAATTGAAAGCCTGACGAAATTCATCAATGGACATGGCGATGCTATGGGGGGAGCGATTGCCGGGGAAAAAGAGCATTTGGACAAAATACGGTTTCAATCTCAGGTGAATCTTGGTGGGACGATTAGTCCTTTTAATGCCTGGTTGATTATGCGTGGAGCGGTTACCTTTCCACTTCGAATGAAACAACATAATGCAAATGCCTTGAAAGTAGCCCAGTTTTTAGAAAACCTGGATGCGGTCAGTTTTGTAGCTTATCCGGGACTTCCCAGTAATAAAGGACATATAATTGCCAAAAAACAGATGAATGCAGGTTATGGTGGAGTGCTATCCTTTGGGTTAAATGCGACTCATGCTCAACACAACGAATTTGTCAGTCATTTGCAAGTCATTACTTCAGCGGTTTCATTGGGTCATGATGAAAGTTTAATTGTTTTTCTAGGCAAAGATGATGAACGGCAGTATCTCTATCCGGAAGAATTTCATCGTGGTTTTTTCAGATTCAGTGTTGGAATAGAAGATGTTGAAGATATCATAGCCGATTTGGAACAGGCCTTGTCAAAAACAGGATTATA
>JAKLQL010000412.1 GCA_022013395.1 Acetobacterium sp. | reverse complement strand
CTGTTGGGAATTGTGGGTTATTCTGAAACCAATGCGATTGTTGAGCAGGCCGAAACCATGTATGACCATCCTTTCCAGGTGACCAAAGCAATTGACAGTCTGGATGACGATATTTTAGGCATTCGGGTTGGGATAAGAGATCTGATTCTGGATGATACAAAAGAAGATCAGAATAAGGCCATTGAATTAATGGAACAGTATGATGCAGATGCTGAGATCCAATTTGATCGTATCAGAGAACTTTATCTGGGACCGAAACAAGATATAGAGGAAGCATATATGGCCTATATCAACTGGAAAACAGCCCGGGCTGAAATTGTCGAACTTACCCGTTCGGGAGATCTGGAAAACGCCAAGAAAAGTTTGTTGTCTGGGGAAAAAGTAGGCAACTACCGGGAGGTATTAACTGAAAAAATGGCAGTTATCGAAACCTATGCAAGCAATAAGGCGGATTCCTTATATCAGGGTGCAATTGACCTATATGCATATGTTAAAGTCCAACTAGCTACGGTAATCTTAATTATTATTCTTTTGTCTGTTCTGATTAGCTTTATTATCCTCAGTAATGTTCAAGAGCCATTAAATGAACTTACTCGCGCTACCGGTGATTTTCAAAATGGTAACCGGAATGCCCGCAGCAGCTACGTGTATAGCAATGAATTTGGTGTTCTTTCCGCATCCTTTAACGAACTGGCAGCGGATATTCAAAAAAACATAGAGCTGAACGAAAAAAGAGCAAATTTCACAAAGGTTATGCTCGGAGAAGAAGATGCCAGAAAATTCTTCCGAAAAACCCTCAATACGCTGTCGCGATATACTGATTCTCAAGTTGCGGCGGCTTATCTGCTGAACTCCCAAACCAACCAGTTCGAACATTTTGAATCCATCGGCTTGGAAGAAAAGGGCAGAGCAGCATTTGGATCTGATAGCCTGGAGGGCGAATTTGGAGCCTCGGTGGCCAGTGGCAGATACCAGCACATCAAGGATATTCCGGAAGATTCGCGTTTTGAATTTTATACGGTCAGTGGGAAATTTATGCCCAAAGAAATAATCACCATCCCGATCATTTTTGGCAGTGAGGTGATTGCGGTAGTATCATTGGCTTCGATCGGCAAATACAATCAAAAAGCCATCGATTTTATCGAGAGCTCCGTTAATACCATGAGCGCCCGGATTGAAGGCATATTGGCATATCGTACCATAAAAGAATTTTCGGAAAAATTGGAATATCAGAACCGGGAATTGGATGCTCAAAAGAACGAAATGGAAGAACAATCCGTGGAACTGATCCATCAGAATATTGAACTGGAAATGCAGAAAAAAGAATTAAATGAAGCGAATCGACTCAAAACCAATTTTTTATCAAATATGAGTCACGAACTGCGAACTCCGCTTAATTCAGTAAT
>JAKLQL010000411.1 GCA_022013395.1 Acetobacterium sp. | reverse complement strand
TGTGCTGAACGGGAAAAAGACGAGCAGCTTAAATCTGAATTGATGCTGGTGGTTGAAAAGCTGAAAAAAGTCAGTGAAGAAAACTAGAGGTGACAGATGATCTTTGAAGGATTAAATGAAAAGTTTCAAAACATATTTTCCCAGCTAAAGCGCAAAGGAAAGCTCAATGAAAAAGACATTCAAGAAGTCAATCGTGAAATAAAGATGGCGCTTCTGGAAGCCGATGTCAATTTCAAAGTTGTTAAACAATTTACAAAAAATATCGGCGAACGTGCCATCGGTCAAGAGGTTTTAAGCAGCCTGACCCCGGGACAGCAGTTTATAAAAATTGTCAAAGATGAGATGACAACCCTGCTTGGCGGGGAAATTGAGCGAATGGATTTTATTCAGGGACGCCAGAATGTCTATATGATGGTGGGTCTCCAAGGTGCCGGAAAAACGACAACGGCAGCCAAGCTTGCCAACTTATTGAAAAAAGAGAAAAAATTCAAACCCTTGCTGGTGGCCTGTGACGTCTACCGTCCGGCGGCAATTAAGCAGCTTGAAATTTTGGGTGATGAATTAAAAATTGATGTCTACTCCGAACACGATGTTAAAGATCCGGTTGGTATTGCCAAACGGGGATTGCAAAAATCGGCAGAAGGCCATTATGATCTGGTTATCTTTGATACTGCTGGTCGCTTACAGATTGATGAAGCACTGATGGATGAACTGGTCAACATTAAAGCAGCCATTAATCCCACTGAGATTTTATTAACCGTTGATGGGATGACGGGTCAGGAATCCGTTAATGTTGCCAACGAGTTTAACCGCCTGTTGGATATTTCCGGAGTTATTTTAACCAAATTAGATGGGGACACCCGCGGTGGGGCCGCCTTATCGATTACCTACACCATTGGCAAAGCGATAAAATATATTGGTACCGGTGAAAAACTCACCGATATTGAACTCTTTTATCCGGATCGGATGGCTTCCCGAATTTTGGGAATGGGGGATGTACTATCCTTTATTGATAAAGCCCAGAGTATGATGGATGACGAAAAAGCCAAAGAATTGGAAGAAAAGTTCAGAAATCAGGATTTTGATCTCAATGACTTTTTAGATCAGATCAAGCAAATTGAGAAGATGGGTTCCATCAGCAGTTTACTGGAAATGATGCCAGGCGCTAACCGCAAAGCCATGAAAAACATGGATTTAAGTGGAGCCAATACAAAACAGACGGAAGCGATTATTTTATCGATGACCATGGAAGAACGTCATAAACCAGGCATCATTAATGCCAGCCGCAGAAAACGAATCGCGTTGGGAAGTGGTACCAAGGTTGCTGATGTCAATCGACTATTAAAAGGGTTTGATCAGTCCAAGAAGATGATGAAACAATTGTCAAATCCGAATATTGCAAAAAAAGGTCGTATGAAGCTACCTTTTATGTAAATTATTATTGTTATCAACGACACTATGTCATAAGATAAAAGATGTTAAGAAAGGGGGAACGAACATGGCAGTAAAAATTAGATTAAAAAGAATGGGTAAAAAGAAAAAACCTTTTTATAGAATCGTTGTTGCAGATGCACGAGCACCACGTGATGGTAAGTTCATCGAAGAAATTGGATACTACAACCCTTGTGTTGACCCTGCGCTCGTAAAAGTAGATGCAGATAAAGCCAAAACTTGGTTGGCCAATGGTGCAAAACCAACGGATACCGTTAAGTATTTATTAAAAAGAGAAAACGTAATCGAGTAGTACCAGGAGGTAAATGATGAAAGAACTTGTGGAAATTATCGCTAAGGCTCTTGTTGAACACCCCGATGCTGTATCTGTCCAGGAAGTTGAAGGCGAACAATCCATTATTTTGGAATTAAAGGTCGCTGACGACGATATGGGCAAAGTCATTGGAAAACAGGGGCGTATCGCAAAAGCAATTCGTACCGTCATAAAAGCCGCTGCCACGAAAGAAGATAAACGTGTCATGTTGGAAATTATCCAATAATAGGCATTGGGCTGTGTAAACAGCTCTTTTTTTTTAGGGGTTATTCGAAAAAGGAGAAAAAATGGAAGATAATCGTTTAATTATCATTGGCCGTATTCTTGGTGTGCATGGAATCAAGGGAGAATTAAAAATTCTACCTCTCACTGATGATCCAGGACGTTTCTATGATCTGGATTCGGTAACCCTCATTCATGGTAAAACCGAAAAAGAATATGGTATTACCAATTGCCGTCTTCATAAAAAAAATGTCCTGCTGTTTATTGAAGGTATCGCTAATCGAAATGATGCTGAAGCTTTAATCGGTAGTGAAGTTTGTATTCCCAAGGAATTGGCTGTGGAATT
>JAKLQL010000410.1 GCA_022013395.1 Acetobacterium sp. | reverse complement strand
CACTGCGCTTGACATCATTAACCAGCACGTTTAAGCGATCTCTTGCTTCCAGCAATAAGTCAATCTCAGCGTCACTAAAAGCGACCTTTTTGCGATTAACGAAGTCCAGAATTGTTTCCATTGCATGGGCGATTTCAACGATCTTGGCTAACCCAAAAAAACCGGCGGTGCCCTTAATACTATGAACCGCGCGAAACGCATCATTGATCTGTGCGGCACTGATATCGGCCAGATCAGACAACAATATCCGTTCGAAATTTTCGAGATGTTCCCGAGCTTCTTCAACAAACTCCTGGATAAAATCTTCGTTTTTAAGCAAATTAATCCCTCCCTTTTAACTGAGTGTTTCTACTGAAACGGTCGCGTTATCTTATTTTTGACGGCTAAAACGGCCTTAATACGCCGGTTTGCGTGTCCTTTTGGGGCTGTCTGCGGTTTTCATCACAGCAAAAAGAAAGCCCTCTAGAATCTTATCTTCTAAGGGCTCGCGTTCGACGAGGTTACCTGATGCACTTATTATAACAAACTATTGATTGATCTACAATGCGCCAGTCACTTTTTTTACAGCGTCAGGCCGCAACGGCAGCGCCTCGGTCTGATATTTAGTTAAGATCCGGCAGGTTGTCTTTAATTCACGGTGGCGTCGTTGGCATAGCCCCGCTTTTCCCAGTAACCCTGGTAGTTTTCATCATTGGACAGTTCGATTTGATTCACCCACCGGGCCCACTTATACCCCAGTTTATCTTCTGCCACCACAATAAAAGGAAAACCCATCGACGCTGGCAAGGTCACGCCATTGGCCGAATAAGCCAACAACATATCTTTGTCTTTAATGGTCGCCAATGGCATTGAGGTGGTATATCCATCGACACAGTGAAAGATCACGATGGTGGCCTCGTCTTTAATCCCGGCATCCGCCAGCAGATCGGTGATGCGCACCCCTTCCCACAGGACCGTGGCTTGCCATCCTTCAACACAATATAGGGTAATCAGGCGCTGGGCCGGTTCTTTTTCCAGGACCTGTTCATAGCTGTAATTTACGGGTTTCTCGACCAGACCGGTCAGCTGCAGCTGATAGCTGTTAAGATCCACCTGTTGAATCCCGGAGATTGAATTATCCCTGGGGCCAATGGCCGGGTCCAGCTGAACCCCCTGATATTCGCGGATTTCTTTTTCCTGATAGCGGTTGGCAGTCGCTTGAGAAACCGCATCTTGCCCTCCATTACTAGTCTCTGAAAACAGGTTCAACGTACTGACCAGGTAAACGGTGATCCCAACTGCAATAACCGCACCTACCAAAATAATTGTTCGTCGCATCACCAGCTCTCCTTTTCATTTTTTTAATTCAAATCATCGGTTCAATTGGTTTGAGTCAATCGGTTCGGGAATTAGGAATTAATGTCAGGCATTGCCATTTGGTTACGGTTATCCTAACCAGTGGGAAACCTGGTTAATGAAGCGCTCCACCAGCCGGGGATCAAACTGGGTTCCGGCCTGAGCCCGTAATTCCCGGATGGCTTCTTCATGGGAACGGGCCGGCCGGTAAACCTGATCATGGGTCATCGCGTCATAGGCATCGGCGACTGCCAGAATCCGGCTGTTAAGGGGGATCTTATCACCGCTTAATCCGCTCGGGTAGCCGGTTCCGTCCCATTTTTCATGATGATGGAGGATTTCCTCCGCCACCACGTGGAGTTCCGGCACATTGGCGGCGATCCGATAGCCGATTTCGGGATGGGTTTTCATGGTCAACCATTCCGCCTCGGTGAGGCTCCCGGGCTTGCCGAGAATGTGATCGGGGATGCCCACTTTGCCGATATCATGCAGCATGGTCAGAAGGGTCAGGCGGTTCTTTGCTTCGACGTTCAGAGCCAACTGATCCGCCAGCTTCATGACGTGATCGGACAATCGCATGGCATGCGCCTTGGTTTCGGCCTTGTTTTCATCCAGGGCCGCCAACAGGGCGTTAATGGTTGTTCCCCGCATGCTTTTGCTTTCTAACAGCTTGATCTGATACATCATTTCCTCGGCTTTTTTAAGCACCGCCCCGGGTTCATCATCACGGCTTTTTTTCAGTGCCATCCCAAAGGAGACACTGGCTTCAATGGTGCCGTTAATACGAATGTCCTTCAGTTGCTCCTTGATCCGTTTAACCAGCTTTTCGGCATCCTTCTGATCTGACCCGGGCATCACAATCATGAATTCATCGCCGCCCCAGCGGATCACCTGATGCCGGGGACCGGCGCTATCCTTAAGGGTTTCGCCAATCGACTTAAGCAGCAGATCCCCAATGGTATGGCCAAAAACGTCATTGGTCATCTTCAGGCCGTTGACGTCGCCCATGACAAAAGCCATCGGATGGGCCAGCTCGCTCTCCTTCTGACTGAAAAGTTGCTCATAAAAGCGCCGGTTGTAAAGGCCGGTCAGGGCATCGTGGTAGCTTAAATATTCAATTTTGCGTTTCTTTTCCCGGGTCACGGTAATATCCCGAAAGACCACGACCACCCCGCCGATCGCGCCGTTTTTGTTGCGAATCGGGGCGACGCTGTTTTCGATGGGAATCATCGTGCCATCTTTTTTAAACAGCATCGTGGGCTCCGTGATCTCCTGGGTCTGGCCGCACTCAAGAACCCGGACCACCAGTCCCGCCAGCGGCTCCCGGGTATATTCATGGCACATCGAAAAGACTGCATCAAAAGGTCTGCCCTGGACTTCGTTGATCTGCCAACCGCTGGCCTGCGCGGCCGCCGGATTGAGGTAGGTAATGTTACCCTGGGCATCGGTGGTAATCACCCCGTCATGGATGGCATCCATGGTGGTTTTGTGGAGCTCCTTTTCCCGATAGAGAGCGGCGGCATTCTGTTCCCGTTCGGTGGCATCGGTTATGACCGAAAAGAGATATTGATGGCCGTCAATCTCAAGGGGACTGGAGTGGACATCCACCAGCCGGATCGCGCCGTTTTTCAGACGGTGGGGAAACAGAAAATACTGCTGCTGCCCCGCCAACGCCTGCTGCCGCAGAGCTTGAACCGCCTCCTGGGACAGGGTGTTGATCTGCTGAATGGTCATGGTCCTTAGCTCCTCCAAGGAATAGCCGTAAAAGGCCTGGGCCGCCGGGTTGGCATCGACGATGCGCCCCGTCTCCGGTTCGATCAGCAGCATGGTGGCAGTGTGGGTCTGAAACATCTGATCAAAGCGGGTCGCTGAAAGATGGTTTTTTCTCATCCAGTTCAGCAGCGCTTCAGTGTTCAGCTCCGCGACCACAATAAAGTCCTGACCATCACGCATTACCGGGGACATGCGGCACATTTTATCCTTGATTTGGCCATTCCAGCAGGCGGTGCCGTTAAAAAAGATAGTCTCCCCGCTTTCCTGGCACCAGTCGGCATTTTTTTCATAGACCTGATAATAGGCTTCCCCCAGAACGGTTTTTAAATCCTGATTGCGAATCGCTTTGTGGCTGAACCCGGTCAGTTTTTCGTGCTCCCCGTTGTTATAACAGTAGACCCAGCCGCCTGGGGTTTTAACCAGCAACGCCATGGCTTCGGGAATATCTGCCATCATCATCCGCAGAAAATCAGTCTCCCCCAGCCGTCCCCGCCAGGGTTTCTTGACTTTCGGCGCCATGGTCAATTCGCCGCTGACCGCCGGGGTATTTTTATTTTTGACGATGCGTTTTAACAAAAAGTTCCGGTCATTCTGTTTCATCGTTGTTCCTCTTTCTCCAAAACTGTATTTAGATTCAGATGATTCTTATGTGACAGTTTATACCCCGGTTTACAGGTTTTTATCGTTTTTGGGATATCAACCGAACTGATAGATTATTATCAGTTAATAACGATCAGCTATCGCAACGTCCAAATTTTTTTAAACGAGCCATTTCAGCCCCTTGGCAAGGCGTCCCGGGACATCATCAAAATGGTTGCCGGGGTTTAGCTCAAAGATGGTCTCTGCTCCCAGCCTATGCAGCAGCTGCTCGGCCTGGATGGTGCGCTCCTCCACCACGCCCAGGCGCTGGTTGCGGGTGATTTTCTCCCGATCACCCAGCGAAAAATAGACGCGTTCCGGGATCACTAGCGGCCGGTTTGCTAACATAAATTCCCAAAAACCATCGTACCAGAGCGAGCCGGAAATCGACCCAACCCGGGTAAAAAGATCCGTGCGGTAAAAGGCATACAGAGCAAACAGGCCCGCCAGCGAATACCCGGCCAGCATCCGGCAAGATGGCGTAAACCGAAGTTCTGCTTCCACCGCCGGTATGATGGTGTCGGTCAGTTCCTTTAAATAGGCATCGGCACCGCCGCCGAAATCCTCACCACCCCGAAAGGCCCGTTTGGTCGGCCAGGGGGACAAATCACGGTTCCAATCGACCTGGTCAATGGCAACCAGAACCGCCGCCACCCCGTCCAGTTTTTTTACCAGTTGCTCCATGTCTGCCGAAGCCATGTGAAGGTAAAGAATGGTGCCACTGCTGGCATCAGCTTCTGAAAAAACAGTAAGTCGTCGTTTCCCAATTTCGATGATCTGTTTAGTCATTTTCTTCACGACTTAGAGACAACTTGCGCGCTTCCGCTAGTCGGTCCAGATTGATTTGTTTTTCTAAAAAAGCTTTTTCCATCACTGCAAACTCTGCTTCGGTACAGTATTCCTGGTAATCTGGAACAAAGGACGTCGTGTTTTCAAACGCCTGCTTTATTTTTTCGCAGGGGTAATCCTCGCACTCCCCGCAATTTTGAATTTTTCGATTGGCGGTGCAGGCAATAATTTCATGGCGGCACCAATTAGCCGGAGTACACCCCCAACATTTAATTTCATCATTGGACACAACACGGTCCCGAAATCCGATTTTGTACCACAGTTCTGCTGTGGCTTTTAATTCAGCGGCTGTCTTTGGCATAAAGCGGGGACAGACGCTGCAATCATTTCCGCAAGCTGCGATGATAGGTTTCATAGTATACCTCTTTCATTCTAATCATGTTGTAATAAAAATTACAAAACAAATGTGGGCTTAAATTTTCTTTGTAAATCGGCATTTCGGGTAATTACTACAACCGATAAAAGGACCATATTTACCATTTCGATTGACCAGGTTTCCCCCACATCTGGGACAACTATTATTGTCTATTTTCGTATTATTATTTTTTAAATTAGTTTTGATTTTTGTGTCGTGTTCAATCCGGTTTTCTTTACTGTCAATATTGTTTTGGACTAAGACGTCACCCATCTTCATAACTGTTTCAATCGTCATTATCTTTGATGTATATGATCTGATTTGATCGTTTAAGTGCGAAAATTTGATCACATTTTCTGAATTCACAGTCACCTTCAGCTCACTTCTTCCTGAAAAAGCGACGATCGGAATGATTTTTAAAGCCTCAAAATCCGAGAAAACGTGCTCGATGGCTTTGACATGACCATAATTTTGCAGAATCGGATTCTTAAACCGGGTCTTTTTTCCATAGATATTCTGTGTCCAATAGTTTTCTCTTTCATTTCCGAAAATCCAGCCTTGATAATTTTTTGTTTCAATGACAAATACACCAAATACGGAAAGAACAATATGATCAATTTGAGTCATTCCATAATCGGTTTTTAGCAAAATATTATTGTAAACAACATACTGTTCTTTT
>JAKLQL010000409.1 GCA_022013395.1 Acetobacterium sp. | reverse complement strand
ACAAAGTGCCACAACTTCCCTGGCCAGTTCTTCGCCGCCTTTTCCGCCTTGTGAAAATACATCAGATAAGATAACCTTGACATTTTTGTTTTCACAGGCTTTTTTAACGGCATTAAATTCTGCTTCCGTATCGGTTGGGAATTTGTTGAGGGCGACCACCACCGGTACTTTAAACTTTTTGAGATTTTCCAGATGCTGCACCAGATTCGCACTGCCTAACGTAACTGCTTCCACATTTTCTTTTGACAGTTCCGACTTAACAACCCCACCATTCATTTTTAGCGCCCGGACAGTGGCAACAATGACAACAGCATTGGGTTTTAAACCGGCATAACGGCATTTGATATTAAAGAATTTTTCAGCACCCAAGTCAGCGCCAAAACCAGCTTCTGTAACGACATAATCGGCCAGTTTCAATGCCGTCTTTGTGGCTAGAACCGAGTTGCAACCATGGGCAATATTGGCAAATGGACCACCGTGAATGAAGGCTGGCGTATTTTCGAGGGTCTGGACCAGATTCGGTTTAATGGCATCTTTGAGAAGCAATGCCATGGCACCAGTAGCTTCCAGATCGTTGGCAGTAACTGCTTTCCCTTCGGTATTGTAGGCAACAATCATCCGACCCAGCCGTTCTTTAAGATCTGTCAGACTTGAAGCCAGACAAAGGATGGCCATAATTTCCGATGCCACGGTAATGTCGTATCCGGTTTGTCGTTCCACGCCATTGGCTCTACTTCCCTGAGCGACTGTAATATCGCGAAGGGCACGGTCATTCATGTCAACCACTCGTCTCCAGACAATCCGGTCCATATCGATGTTTAAAACATTTCCCTGATGGAGGTGATTATCCAACAACGCCGCCAGCAGGCTGTGTGCTGAGGTAATGGCATGGAAATCGCCGGTGAAATGAAGATTGATATCATCCATTGGGACTACCTGGGAGTATCCGCCGCCAGCAGCGCCCCCTTTGACCCCAAAACATGGTCCTAATGATGGTTCTCTTAAAGTAGTGATCGTTTTTTTACCGATATAATTAAGGGCCATGGAAAGACCCACATTTGTGGTGGTTTTTCCTTCACCCGCCGGGGTGGGATTAATAGCTGTCACTAAGATGAGTTTGCCATCCGGCTTGTCCTGATTGTCTTTTAATACCGATAAAGATACTTTTGCCTTATGATTTCCATAAAGTTCCAGCTCATCTGCGGTAATCCCCAATTTTTCGGC
Organism: Acetobacterium sp.; assembly: GCA_022013395.1. Lineage (GTDB taxonomy): Bacteria > Bacillota > Clostridia > Eubacteriales > Eubacteriaceae > Acetobacterium. The sequence goes on along the minus strand of JAKLQL010000409.1, from coordinate 405 downwards.
CACCTGTGCAATCGGTTGCAATTTTGCTTCCTGTGCGATCTGTACATCTGTTTTCATTTTGTCATTCTCCTTTTCAAAATAATTTCCATATTCTCTGAATCACTTTTTAAAAACCTAACCGTTCAACAATCAGCTTTATTGTCATTTTTTTAAACATTACTTTTATCTGCAATTTTTTATATTCCTTCTGTGTTGTCAACCTCCTTCTGCTGCTTTGTTTATCACATCTTTCATTTCAGCGAAAAACATTTTGTGCACATGTATATACAGAATTTTCATTAGGTTACCATCTATTGTTCCATATGTCAATATTTTTCTATACAGCAACAATTTATTACCTTTACTTGTTTGTTATTTCTCAAACAAAGTTATGCAGCTGAAATATTTTGTTATTATTTTAACATT
>JAKLQL010000043.1 GCA_022013395.1 Acetobacterium sp. | reverse complement strand
TGGCAGTTCTTCATAAACGTATTTAACTGCTTCGATAATTTCAGCTAACATTGCAGCAGAAGTACCAGCATCTAAAGCATCTTGCAGATAGTTAGTTCTGTGAATTTTTTCTTTAGCAAGTGCTAAAGCTTCTTCTAATTCACCTACATTGGTAACTTTTTTGCCTGTAATAGCGTAAATACAAGGTAAAGCATAAGCAGTACCTGGGAATTTTACCGGTGTTTCTTTTCCCTTTTCAGCAACGACTTTGGCTACCATTTCTTCTGCACGTTGAAGATATTGGGCATTACCGTCGTAAATTATATCAAAAAGATTCATATTCATATGGACTTTTTCCTCCTTAGATTAGTTCAATTAACATTAGATTTTTGTTTGTTTCTTAAAAATTCACTATTTCTTTTTTTCTTCGACAATCGCCAGAATTTTTTTACCTAAAGCGGCAATATCTTCTTTCATGACAGGATCGTCGTAAGGGGATTGATTGTTGCGATCAGATTCTGAAATGGCATCCCGATAATTTAAAAAACCAATGATGTTTTCAGCTCCAACTTTTTCGGTAATAAAGGCGATATCTCCGTCATTTCGGATTTTATTTCCAATAACATAAACTTGTTTTACACCAATATCCATTGCCATGGATTTAACTTTATGAAACGTTTGAATACTGCGGACTCCCGGTTCGACGACGACAATAAATGCGTCAACTGCGCCAGCAGTACCTCGACCCAAATGCTCAATTCCAGCTTCCATATCCATGATCACAACGTCCTTTTGGTAAAGTACCAAATGGCTCATGAGCATTTTTAATAACACATGCTCAGGACATACACAACCAGATCCTCCGGTGTCTACGGTTCCCATGGTTAAGAGTTTGACCCCATTAAATTCTTTGGCATAACGCTCCGGTATATCTGCAACTTCAGGATTCATTCTAAACATCGAACCAAATGAACCTGTATCGGCAGCCGTTCGTTCTTCCACTAGATCTTTCATTTCTGAAATGGGAACAATTTCTGCAATCATTTCTTCGCTCATGCCCAGGGCAAGACCAAGATTTGCATCGGGATCAGCATCAACTGTTAATACATTATATCCTTCATCGGCAAAATATCGGCTTAGACTTGCTGAGATGGTGGTTTTACCAACTCCGCCTTTTCCTGTTAATGCTATCTTCATTTTTTCACCTGTCTATCTTTTTTTAATTAAATACCTAAAGCAACTCGTTTTGCTTCCATATCTTCCATGATTTTATCAACCATGACAATTGGATCTTTTTCAAATACGAAGTGAGCGCCAATAAATTCCTGAACATCTTCAGTCATTAATTTTGTGAAGTTTGGTGATCCTAATACCTGTGGAATAATTCCTAAGTATGTATTAATACCAGAACCAACTACATAGTTAGCAATCGCTACCGCTTTTTCTGACATCCACTCTGGTGCGATACCAACTACTGGTAGTAATGCAGGATCCACGCCTCGTTGGTCAGCACATAAGTTTACGATATGCAGGATACGGCTGATATCTACACAAGAACCCATGTGAAGAACTGGTGGAATGTTTACACGTTCACAGACTTCAAATAGTCCACGACCACATTTTTCTTTTGCTTCTAATGTTAATAAACCAGCTTTAGCAGCAGCTTGAGCGGCACAACCTGTAACAACACAGATTACGTCTCGTTTGATTAGTTCTTCCATTACGGTGATATGAGCATAGTCATGTTGTTGTTTAGGATTGTTACAACCAACAACACCAGCAGCGCCACGAATAACACCGGCATAGATAACATCAGTTAATGGTTTAACGGTTCCCAGTTTATCTTCTAATTGAGAGTTAACTACTGCATCTAAATGCTCGATAATGGTTTCTACAGAGTAACCAACCATTGTATCTTGTTTGATGTCTGGAATTTCTA
>JAKLQL010000408.1 GCA_022013395.1 Acetobacterium sp. | reverse complement strand
TGATAAGGGTCAAGGCTGCGTCCTCACAGATAGCAACGGCAAAGAATACTTGGATTTTGTGGCCGGAATCGCGGTGGATGCCCTTGGTCATGCCCACCCGGGACTGCTTAAGGCAATGCAGACCCAAATGGAAAAATTGGTTCATATCTCCAATTTATATTGGTCTGAACCGGGCATTGAACTGGCTGAAATGCTGACCAAAGAAAGTGGTCTGGATAAGGTTTTCTTTTGTAACAGCGGCGCCGAAGCCTGCGAAGCGGCATTAAAACTTTGCCGTGTTTACGGAAAGCTCAAGAAAAATAGCGAAGCGGTAGAGATCATTGCCATGAACCAGTCTTTCCATGGCCGGACCTATGCGGCGATTACTGCCACCGGCCAGCCAAAATATCAGGAAAATCTGGAGCCATTGATGCCGGAAATCTATCATGTGCCTTACAATGATATTGAAGCCCTCAAGGCTCAGATCAGCTCTAAAACCTGTGGCATTATCTTAGAACCAATTCAAGGCGAAGGCGGGATTTATCCAGCTGATCCGGACTATTTAAAAGCAGTCCGAAAAATCTGTGATGAACAAAACATCGTATTAATCTTTGATGAAGTTCAAACGGGGATCGGACGATCGGGAAAACTCTTCGCCTATCAGCAATATGGAGTCATACCAGATGTGGTGACTATGGCCAAGGGTTTAGGTGGCGGCGTTCCGATCGGCGGCATTATTGCCAAAGACCATGTCGCTGAAGTCTTTAAACCAGGAACCCATGCTTCCACTTTTGGCGGCAATCCCTTTGTTTGTGCGACGGCCAAATATGTCATTGAAACCCTGACGGCGCCAGGCTTTTTTGAATCAGTGGTCGAAAAGGGCGACTATCTTAAAGCTAAACTGGAAGCATTAAAAAAAGACCATCCTTCAGTTAAAGAGGTCCGGGGCATGGGACTGATTGTGGGCGTTCAGGTTGACGCTGATCTTGGCGCCATCGTTGCCAAGGCCATGGAAAAGGGCTTACTGCTGATCACTGCCGGTAGCAACGCCATTCGTTTTGTGCCACCACTGGTTGTTACCAAAGCAGAAATTGATCAGGCCGTACAGATTTTTTCTGAATGTTTATAAAAGAAACTCAATCAATAAGTTAATGGGGCGAATCCAATGATTCGCCCTTTTTTAATGCTTTTTCAAAAAAATAGAAGCTTTAGTGCCTTGATTTAATTCGCTGGTGATTACCAGTTTGCCACGATGAATGCTGATGATGCTGTCAATAATGGATAAACCCAAACCGGAGCCACCAGTTGCCCGGGAACGATCGCTGCTAACACGGTAGAATCGTTCTTTTATTTTCCCCAATTCGGTTCCAGGTATGCCACAGCCGGTATCGATGACCGAGATTTCATTCATTTTTTTATTGTGTACCTTGCAGTTGATTGTGATGGTGCCACCAATGGGAGTGTATTTGCGGCTATTGTCGAGAAGACCACGAATCGCCTGGATCAGTAATCCTTCATTACCGCGAACAAAGGCATCCTCGCAGGATTCCAGAATGTACTGATGGTTTGGATCAATCATCAGACTTTGGTGATAAATCTTTTCCAGTAAGACGGAGACGTCGAGAATTTCGAAATCTTCATCAAAATAATTGTTTTCAATTCGGGTAATTAATAGCAAGTCTTCAACCATTCGGTTCATGCCCTGGATTTCATCCCGAATGGCCTCAATGGATTCATCGCAAAGCTGTGGATCGCTCTTTCCCCAATCCGCCAGGATATCAATGTAGCCCTGGATAACGGTGAGGGGTATCCGCAATTCATGGGAGGCGTCCGAAACGAACCGCTTTTGATTATTGAAAGCTGATTCTAGTTTTTTGATCATCTGATTCAAGGACATAATCAATTGATCCAACTCATCTTTATTACCGGTTTCTTCAATCCGAATGTTAAGGTTATTTTCGGTAATGTTTTTAGCCGTCTCGGAAATTTCAATCAGGGGTTTTAAGGTTTGTTTGGTGCCATAGATGCCCAGCAGGATAATGGCAACCAGGCCAAGAATACTAATCGAGACCATCAAAATGAATAAGGTTGTCATAAAGACATAGCTGTCGTTAAGGTTTTTAACGATCTGAATATAGATAATATCGCCGTCTTCCAGCACGTAGTAGGACCCAAGATAAAAATATTCGATTTGATGATAGCGCAGGGAATTCACCGAGATCATTTGATCGCTATTGTTTTTCGAATTGAACTCAAATAAATGAAAATCGTATTTCTCCAGATTTTCAGCAATCAGAAGATCAGTTAAGATTTCTGATGATTGATAAATATTTCCTTTGTTATCCTTTAACTGATAAGCAATCAGGGAATTGTCCTTAACATAGGGATAGAGTTTTTCCGAAATAAAATCTAGCCGTTTTTCAGCCGGTAAACTGAGGAGATCAGGCATGTTTTCATTCAGTGTGTTGATAACATAATTGTTGAAACGAATCATCGTCGACTTACTTTCATTTAAAATAAGTTGTTGCGAAAAAAAGAATACCATTAAAAATGACAGCGTCAAAACAGCGGTCAAGGCCAGAATAAAAAAGAAAACAATGCGATGATATATTTTGAGCGGCTTTTTTCGCCCGGGAAAATTTAGCTTATCGAACCACATAACCCCGCCCTCGAACAGTTTGGATATACTTTTCATCAAAATCCCGATCTATTTTGTCCCGCAGATATTTAATGTATACATCGACAATATTATCGCCGCCATCATAATCAAATCCCCAGACCTTGTCTAAAATCTGTTCCCGGGATTGAACCAGATCGTGGTTGAGAACAAGATAGTAAAATAAATCAAATTCGGTACGAGAAAGGGTGATTTCCTGAGACTGTCGCTTGACGCTAAAGGCATCTAGGTCAATTTCAATATCTTTAAAGACCAGATGGGTATTTAAAGACGCTTCCGGCATATTTTTTCGTATATTGGCTTTGATCCGGGCTAACAGTTCATCAAAATTAAACGGCTTGGTGACATAATCATCAGCACCCAGTTCAAAACCAGTTACCACATCGCTGGTATCGTCTTTTGCGGTTAACAGAATAATGGGCAGATGATGATTTTGCGCTTTAATGTATTTAAGAACATCGTAACCAGAGACTTCTGGGAGCATGATATCAAGTAAAACGAGATCAAAAGCCGGATTTTGATTATAGGCTTCAATGCCTTCCCGACCAGTAAACGCTTTAACCGTTTCAAAACCAGCATGCTTTAATTGAAGCTCAATAATCCGTGATATTTTTTTATCATCTTCGATAATGAGTATTTCTTTCATAGGAACCTCCAAATTACTAAAATGATATAGGTGATTTTGCAGTTCATAAACATCGAACAATGCTTGCTTTGCGCTCAGTTTCTACAAACAATTTCGTAACGTGTAGTCGAACAGGCGGTAGCCTGTACGCCGTACAGTGTAGAAATTGTTTCGTGCGAAACTGAGCGTAAAGCTCACAGCACTTTCGTAATTACCTGATAAGAATAATACCATATTTTTCTTGTTTTATATAGCTTTAAGATTTTGGCACTATAATTAGACTGTTAACTTATAATCAAAATTCAAAACATGGAAGGAGTCGCTTTATGCGTATATTATTTGTAGAAGACGAAAAAAAGATAACCGATGCACTCCAGGAATTATGTAAAATACAAAACATCGATTGTGACATTGCCAATGATGGCGAGGAAGGATTATTGTTTGCTCTGAATCCCATTTATGATGTCATTGTTTTAGATATCATGTTGCCCATTAAAAGCGGCATCGAAATTTTACAACAGATCCGCGATCAGGGGATTAATACCCCGGTTTTAATGCTGACAGCAAAAGGCACCATTGATGACAAGGTCAAGGGTCTTGATCTGGGCGCCGATGACTATTTAATCAAACCATTTTCTGCTAAGGAACTGTTTGCTCGAATTCGCGCCTTGGGACGCCGCCCTGATCATGGCATCAAAGGCGAAACGATTATCTTTGAAGATGTCAGCTTTAATACCAAAAAGAACATTCTGCAAACCGAGAATAAAGAATTCAAGCTGTCAGTTAAAGAAGCAAAAATTCTGGAAATGCTGTTAAAACGACCCAATCAAGTCTTTACCAGAGAACAGATCCTAGACCGGGTCTGGGGATTTGACAAAGAAGTAAACGAAAATAATATTGAAATTTATGTTCACAATTTACGCAAGAAAATCGTCGATACGCAAGTCAAGATTGATACCATTCGAGGGGTAGGGTATACGCTTGGGAAAAAATAAGTTGGAGAGTTAAGGCCCATGTTTAAAGAAATCAAGCGAAAGATTACACTATTTAATACGCTGATTCTGATTATTTTCATGTTCATGTTTATATTTCTGCTGGGTTTTTTAGTCAATTGGAGTCTCAGTCTTTCTGGTGAAATGTACCTGACCAATGTGGCCAAAGAAATCATTCAAAACAACGGCCAAACGACGTCCCAACCGATTGACTCGGTTGATTCGGTTCACGACAAATTTGGCTATCAATTTATCATGTGGGATAGCGGTCACACGGTAAAAAACATGAAAGTGGATGATCGCAACCTGATTATGTTGGGTTATGAACTCGCCATTAAAGAAAATACAACCCCTAAGTTTAGTTTACTGACCTCAGAAAATGTCGAATACCGGGTATATACACTTCCTTATTCAAATAATTCCAATGATTATACACTTCAGGTTTTTCAACAGGTGTCTACGGAAAGATCGATTATAGCCTATGTGATTTCGTTCCTGTTTTTAATTGGCATGGGTTCCATTGCGGTACTGATTCCGATCAGTTATTTTCTGGCGGGAAAATCACTTCAGCCGATTAAGGAGACGTTCGAAGATCAGAAGAAGTTTATTGCCAATGCTTCCCACGAATTGAGAACCCCGCTGACCGTCATTCAAACCAATGTAGAAGTTTTGAAACTCAAAGAAGATGAGCAGATCAAGGATAATATGAAGTGGCTGAACAACATTGCCAGTGAAGGGGAAACCATGGCAAAACTCATCTCTGAGTTGTTACTGATTGCCCAGGCAGAAAATCAACAGCTCGCCATGGACAAGGACGTTTTTGATTTATCTTCCATGTGTCAGCAAATGGTTGATCTCATGACCGAACTGGCCAATGAAAAAGAAATTGAGCTCAGTGAAAATATTTCCCAGGGCATCCAGTATCGGGGCGATGAAGAACGTATTAAACAGGCAGTGCGAATTTTGGTTGATAATGCCATTAAATACACACCAGTTGGCGGAAAGGTTCAATTGTGTCTGGTCCAGGGAAAAAGACATCTTGTGATAGAAGTCAAGGATACGGGCATCGGCTTGACCGAAGAAGAAAAAGCGAAAGTTTTCAGTCGCTTTTATCGGGTCGACGATGCCAGAAACCGGGAAACCGGTGGCGTCGGTCTTGGTTTAAATATTGCCGATTATATCGTCAAAAAACACAACGGTAAAATAAAAATCGATTCTGTGCCCAATAAGGGAAGTACTTTTTCGATTGTTTTACCTAAAACCAATCAAAAACCAGATTCAAAAAAAAGCAACGCAAAAAGCGATACCTTTCAATAAATAATCAAAAATAAAAAGTCCAATTTCTTTGTTTGAATAAAATCAACGAAGATGTAGGACTTTTTTCCCATTATAATAATAAATACGAATGACAGAGATGAAAAGGAAAAAATATGAATATTGTATTATATCAACCAGAAATACCTCAAAATACCGGAAATATTGCCAGAACCTGTGCTTTAACAGAGACCAATCTTCATCTGATCAAACCATTGGGATTTTCCTTGGATGAAAAACATTTAAAGCGGGCGGGTCTGGATTATTGGGATTTGGTGAATGTAAATGTCTATGAATCATTTGATGATTTTATTGAAAAGAATCCTGATATAAAACTGTATCTCCTGACGACTAAGGCTGACAAATTTTATCATGAAATCGAATATGATCCCAATGCTTTTTTGATGTTTGGTAAGGAAACCGCTGGAATCCCCGAAGAAATTCATCAGGCTTACCCGGATAACCGATTTCGAATTCCAATGAGAAACCACCCAAAAGCACGGTCGCTGAATCTTTCAAATGCGGTCAATATCGTTCTTTTTGAAGCATTAAGACAAAATGATTTTATCGGATTGATTTAAAAGAAATGAGTCGCATATTTCGGCGTTACCTGGAGACTTAAGCAACACCAGTTTCCATTGTTGTTGGATGGCGAAGATAAAATGAATAAAAGTGGCATGAAAACGTATGAAAATAACTGAAAATTACATTACTTTATTACAGTCGTGTGTTATAATAAAGCTAATTGTATAGTAGGGTGGGATAGAATGGATCATATGAAAATTGAAAAAAAGTCGAGGTTATCAAAAATCTGGGAAAAGTATTCCAATATTATTTTTTTAATTTTTCTAATTGGTGCAACTACTTTAATAATTTTAACCCAGGTTGATCCCGAGACATTTATAAACACCATTAAGCAGGCTAATGGATGGTATCTGCTTTTGGGAATCGTTTGTGTTTTTGTTTATTGGGCTTTAGAAGCGTTTATGCTTTTTAAACTGATGCTGCGAGATAATCCAAAAGAAACTTTTCATTTTGCATGGACGCTGACCATTGTTGGTCAGTACTACAATTTACTGGATCCCAGTTCAACCGGTGGGCAACCTGTTCAATTATATGAAATGTCAAAAAGAAATTATAAATTAGGATCTGGGACCGCGGTTCTGATTCAAAAATATGCACTTTATCAAATTACCACTACTTTTCTGGCATTAATATCAATCATCTTCTGTATTACTGAACTTCATCAAAGTCTGGATGCAGCAAAATGGTTAATCATCATTGGGTTGATATTAAATGTTGGGGCAGTTATTCTGATTATTATTCTGGTTTTTCGACCAAAGTCGGCCAAGGCGATTATTCTGGGCTGTGTGAATTTTCTGTTAAAAATTCGGATTCTCAAGAATCCTGAAAAATACTATCGCAAAGTTGATCATTTTGTTGGCGAATATAAAATTGCAATTGAAGAGTTAAAAAGTCATAAAATACAGACTTTTCAAATGTTCATCATTTCTATTATTCAAATATTGATTTTTTATTCCATTAATTACTGGGTGTACCGTTCCCTGGGATTAAGTGCAGTTAATGCGATAACCATCATTTCGCTCCAGGCAATTCTTTATGTTGCAGTGGCCTTTGTGCCAACACCGGGAGCGGCAGGTGGTGCTGAGGCCGGATTTTTATTAATTTTTGGTCCTATCTTCGGCCCTGCCTACACACCAGTAGCAATGATACTGTGGCGGATGATCAGTTTTTATTTTATTCTACTATTTGGCGGTATTTATTTATCGATCCATTCCATAAAAATGGGTAAAGGA
>JAKLQL010000407.1 GCA_022013395.1 Acetobacterium sp. | reverse complement strand
GATTCCACCCAGATTTTTACCGTTACTCTGATTTTCATCAAAAAAAGGTGCCTGGAGGATCGCTGCCGGAAAGACGATTTCATTATTGGCCGGATTGTAATAGGCATTGACAGTCTGCGGGGTCAGATACCATTGCTCCCGGTTGACGCCTAGTTTATATTGATCATATTTAAACTGATGGTTGGCCTTCATCAGGGCAATGGCATTGGATAGATAACTGCCGCCGTCAGCCAGCGCCGTTACCTGGAGATAGTCGCCAATGGTACTCCACTGATCGGGATAACCAATTTTTAAATTCATGGTGTCCAGCTTCAGGGTGGCTTTCTGTTTGGTCTCCGGGCTCATCCAATCCTGGGCATTGATGATTTCCCGGTATTGGTCAATGATCGTCCCAACCATGGTTTTAACATCCTGCTTGGCTTTTTCATCAAAGTATTTAGCCACATAGATCTTGCCGAAGTCCCATTCCAGAAAGGTTGATACATCGTCAAAGGCCAGCCGGGCATCGGTTTTTTTCTCGGTGGAGCCATCCAGTTTCATAGCCATATCCAGTTTAAGATCCCGATAGTCAACCGGGGCGTAGTCGGCCAGATCATTCAAGACGACAAATTTGGTATATTCTTTTAACACCGGCAGGTTTGCTTCGGTAAACAACGCATTGATCTTTTGGGCCGCCGCCACTTCCATGACAATGTAGTGATCCGCGCTGGAAAGCCCCTGAGACGCCAGATACTTGGGCATATCAATATTTCCGTAAAGGGCCAGCAGTTCATCGTAGCTATAGGGATTGTAGTAACTGGCCGGGTCATAAAACTGCTCCGGTGCCAGGGCCTGGGATGCCACCTCGCTGGCAAATCCGTAAACCGCGGCGGCATTGGTTTCGGCCGCCCCTTTGTCCTCACCGCTAAGCACCAGCATATTGCGGATGTATTCTTTATAGGCGTCGCAATATTCCTGCATTGACGCATTTTCCATGTATTCTTTGCCGATCAGATCATCCATGGATGAAAAAGCAACCATCATCGCATCCGAATTCATATCATCCTGATTATAACCGTAACGCAGCAGACTGGTCTCGCCGATGGTTGATAGGGCAATCAGCCCATCCAGATATTGATCCAGATTTTGGGCTGCTTCAATCTGCGCAAGATAGGGTGTCACGGCGGTCAGACCCTGGACGTTGCGATTGTCCAGATCGGTGGCACAGGCATATAAATCGCTGATTTTCTGCTCACTGCTGCCCTTGGGATAGGTTTTGCCGCTGTTTGACAACTCGGTGACAATCGCCTGGAGCTGGCTGGAGGTTTTTTCGTCCAGTTCATAGAAATAGGTCCAGGCGCCTTCGGTGGGCGGAATGGTCTTTTCCTGAAGCAGGTCATAATTAATGGCACTATAGTAGTCTTCGGCCACACTCGGTTTAACCGTTTTTCCGCCATTTAAATTGGCACAGCCGGTTAAACTGACAATCGCTAAGGCAGCCATGCTTAGGGCGATTTTTTGAAGCGCTTTGTTATTTTTCATTTCATCTCCTTTTATTTTGGGAACCATTTTGTTTAGGGCTGGTCGTCAACACGCCGTTAGCCGGTATTGCTCAGGGTAATCAGCGCCGGGACCAACTGATGCTACTAATTTTTCTTGATCTGATAAAATAATCCTGACTCGCTGCTTTAATTTAATTTATTTTTCTATTTATAGTGTATAATAAAGCGTTATCATTTTATTATTGAGAGGATCACCGATGAAAAACAAACCTTTCTCGACAACCGGAAATACAACGT
>JAKLQL010000406.1 GCA_022013395.1 Acetobacterium sp. | reverse complement strand
GGGGAATAATGGATCTTGATGGATTCGCTGTTAACCAGATAGGTTGCCGGCTTAAAGGTATCAACCATGAAATCCTGGATATAGCGGGGATCGATCCAGGTTGCTCCCAACCGTACTTCGATTTCCGATGCTTCCAGATCCCGGGGCTGAGCTGCTTCCAGTGCACTGATGTTTGGTAAAAGGGTTTGAGCCTGATCGTTGGGTAGGTTTTCAAATAGCTGACGGACATGATCCAGCTTCCGGCGGACATTTCCGGACAGGTATTCATCGGCGGTGACAAAGGGAATGTCCGTAGCATCGGATAGGTTTTGGGGGAGTTGCTCCGGATCCAGATTGCCAAAATCCCGGAAGATCAGTCCCTCCAGATCGTTAATGATAACTTCCCGGGGGTTTCCGGTTAAACTGCTCATATAGTCCAGATCGACCTTGGCTTTTTCGTTGATGGAAACCAGCAGCGCTTCATTGGAAGTATCTACCGCCGTGACCACCTCATTGGTGCGAATGGTGCGCTTATAGAAGATGTCCGATTTTTCTTTAAAGGTGCCGTCTTCATTTAGAACTTCCAGAGCGCATAAAAGCCAATAGGATCCATCCTCATCAAAGGCCCGGCGGTTCCCGGTGGCGTTAATCAGACCGTGTTTCTTGGCAAAAGCATCGTATAAGGTGTGTAGTTCTTCCTGTTTCTTTTCAATATCCCAATTACTGCCGTTTTCCAGTTGTAGAGCAATCAGTTCCCGGGTGCAGTCCCGGAGACCGATCAATCCCATAATCCGGCTCGTTGTGGCTGCGGGTTTATCCATCCGGTTCATTACAGAATTTTCCCGGTAGTAAAGTTCATCATCAACGATGGTATAACTGTAATTGGCCACATCCGGATCGGCGGGGATGGTAACCCGGTCATCTTCCATAAGGCTTTCAGCTTCAATTTCCACTTGAGGAAACTGATAATCCAGATTGCCCAGGGCTTTTTCCATTGCAAGCTTCAGATCGTTCCCGGGGATCGGCAGGCAGGCCGATTCCTCACCGAACCGTCCGGACACCATTTGCATCTCCCCCAGGATCATTTCCGGGTGATCAATGAAATACTGATTCATGGGGATCCCATTTTCATCCATTCCCAGATGTACCCAGGGTTCATCCGCTGCCAGAACCTTCCGATCCCGCTTCTTCATGAAGATGATGTCCGATGTTACCTCCGTGCCGGCATTCGCTTTGAAGGCATTATTCGGCAGGCGCACGGCTCCAATTAATTCCGCCCGTTCAGCCAGATACTGCCTGACCATGGGCGACTTCTTATCCATCGTGCCCTTACTGGTGATAAATGCTAACACGCCCCCATTCCGTACCTTATCCAGAGACTTGGCAAAGAAATAATCATGGATCATAAAACTGTGTTTGTCATAAGCTTTATCATAAACCTGATAATCACCAAAGGGGACATTCCCGATGGCCACATCAAAAAAGTTATTGGAGAACTGGGTTTTCTCAAACCCGCACACGGATATGTTTGCTTCCGGATAAAGGGCTTTGGCGATCCGACCAGTAATCTCATCCAGCTCCACGCCATAAAGCTTCGAATCCTTCATGGCATCTGGCAATAAGCCAAAGAAATGACCCACGCCCATCCCTGGTTCCAGGATATTCCCTTTGTAGTAGCCCATCTGCTCCAGTGCGCCGTACATGGCTTTGATAATAACCGGCGCTGTATAATGGGCATTTAGTGTTGATCCCTTGGCCGAACTGTATTCATCCTCAGATAACAATTCTTTTAACTCCTGAACTTCCGGTTTCCAATGGATGTTATCCGAATCGAATGCCTGTGGCAGCCCACCCCAACCCACATATCGGGATAAGATCACCCGTTCATCCGGCGTGGCCATCCGCTTTTCTTTTTCAATCTCTTGCAGGGTTTGAATTGCCAATACATTGGCTTTGAACTTTTGTCGTGGTGAGCCTTCACCCAAAACATCAGCAGTAATTTTATAATTTTCCGGTTTAAGGGTATTGCTATCCGTTTTTTTCTGGTCGTTGTGATCCCCTTCATCCTGATCCGCTGCGGATATATCGATCAATTCCCGATCTTTAGCATCTTCCGGATCTCGATCAAAGGTTATAAATGACCGAGTTTCCCCAAAGCTTTCGACATAGGGTTCCGGGTCCATTTCCTGATATGCTCCTGGCACGACGTATTGACCGGCTTCAATGAGTTGTTTGACTTCCCCGGCAATTTCCGTCCAGGATAAAAAATGATGAATCGACGGATCCGATGTTTTTTCAAAGCGAATCCCACTCTGATCAAGATGCTGCCGGTAGGCATCCGTGAGATTCCCGAGTACCGGAACTTCGCTGAATAAATAGGTGTTTTTAATCACTTCGCCAAACTCTGCATTATTTTTGGTTTCGGGCAATAAATCATAAATTACTGGCCGGGTGTAGTCGTCCGGGGTCACGTTTTTTAGTAGATCATGAATATCGACCAGCGGAATTGCTGGCTTTTCTGGTTTCTGTTCGGTAGGTTTAACCCGTTTTGCTTCATCAATCACATAACGTCCCTGGGCCATCAGTTCATCGATACGCTTTGCCACCTTTGGCCAGGATAAAAGGATGCTCTTTTCTGCTTCATCCCGGCGTAACAAAATCCCTTTGCCACCTGTTGCATATTCATTTTTAAGAAAATTCGCTTTTTCCTGTGGTGAATGATTTTCGCTAAAATAGTTGATGATCCGTTGTTTTCCATCGGACATACCACTACCTTTGCATAAAACCGCATCCACTTCATCCTGGGTGATAAACATCGCCGGTTCCTGATAATCAAACCCGTTCACCTGATAGTCCCGGCGCTCCCGCTTTAAATCACTGAGTCGGCTTAATAGTTCATCTAGCTTGTGAAAGTGAAAACGCAAAATGGATCGGTCTTCTTTATATTTTTGGGTAAACCCGTCCAGTCCAGTAATGATTTCATCCAATTTATCCGGATCAGTATAAAGTTCGCCAATTCGTTTCGTGCTATCCGGAAATCCTCCCTGGAAAATCTCATCCTCCATGAAAAATCCCCCGGCTCGATCCTGATGCAGATACCAGAGTTTATTTGCCAGTTCTTTGCGTTCAAAGCTATCGACTTTATCCAGGTGTTCCTGACCAATATAAAGACCACTTTCCAGCAGCTCCCCGATCCGATTTTCAACCTGTTCCCAGGACAGGGTAGTTTTCATAAAATTGCTCTGAACTGAGCTTCCCTGGGCGACCTGCATACCGTCTTTATCAAACCAGACCGCCACTTCTTTTTCATCGATGTAAAAGCCTTTGCCACCGGTGCGATATTCTGATCTTAGAAAGGCCACGTTGTCTTCGGTCGGCAGCTGCTTCTTATAATGTGCCACAATATGCAACTGACTATCCCGGTCATTGCCGGCACTGCGAAGAATGACATCAATATCATGTTGGGGCATATAAAAAGCGGAGGGCTGTTGGCTCTCCGCTTTTTGGTTTGTTTTTATTGGCTCCTGTTCAGGCTTAAACAGGCTTAGTTGTAAATGAGTTCCGAAAGAACGATCTCGTTGGCCAGGTTCTGAAGGTTGTTCATATGACCCGCCCATTCCAGGGGCTGGGTTTTCTTGTCCGGGGCCGGATGATTTTTCATCATCCCCGCCAAGATCAGCTCCAGTCGGCGCCTGGCTGCCTGATCCACTTCCACCAGGTGTTCGTTGATCTTGTCGTCGAAGATCAGTTCCATCAACAGATCCGGCTTGAATTCCTTCAGATACTGGTTCCTTAAGTTCCCGTACTTCCCGATTTCCTGACTGGGTGGAGTCAGGGGTTTGATATCCGGGGTCAGAAACTCCCCTTCCTGGTGATAGGTCAATTCCATAGGTTTGAATGTTTCCTGGTTCTTGCTCATTTTTTAGTTCTCCTTCTATTTTGTTTTTCAGTTGTTCCATTTCAATGGTTTGCACCAGTTTTCCCATTTCAATGAGAAAGGGTTTGGTGGTACTCGTTACATTATTACCCAAAAATATCAGCGATTTAAAGTTCCCTATGTTTTTTATTTGTGCAAAATCTTCCGGATTAAAATAATCCCTGGGATTATAGCCACATCGGGATAAAATCTGATAAATCACACTGTTATCATACAGAGTGGCAAAGTCACTCACATCCAGATTCCTGAGATAAAGTCTGTTCGACTCCATGATCTCAGCCTTAAAATACTCAAACTGATCTTTATTTCGCACTTTCATTTCCGTCATAATGTAGTATGGCAGGGTATGCTTTGAGCGTGTTTCCTGGTAATGTTCAGTTGCGCGTTTAATAATCTCTACTTCATCCACATTTTCCCGGCTCCACAATTTAAAATCCGGGCCATCCGGATTACGTTTGTGAGTATCACTCACATCGAACACATTTTTAAATTCATACTTCAGCTGATCATCCAGCACCAGAATTCGCTTTGCACCGACGTTGACTGTTCGATTAAGTTTTTTATTCCATGCCTCGATTGCGGTTACTGCGGTCGCATCCGGTCGTTGGAACACGATCAGCATCTGATTGTAAAAGGTATGCTTATAATGCCAGGCCGACTGTTCCAGAAAGGTCATCCAGTTTTCAGGTGTCTGAAAATTTTCTTGCGCTATTTGGGGAAAATATTGTATTTCTCTTGAATTCATTCTATTCACCTTTCGTCAATATGAGTTTGTCATTGTGATTGAAAAGAAAAAAGAGATCCGATTGGATCTCCTTGCGATGTGTTTCCTGTATTTTGTTTCCTCGGGAAACAAGATTGTGATTTTTATTTCCTGTTTCATCGAGAAACAAGATTATGATTTTTATTTCCTGTTTACTCGGGAAACAGAATTACTGTTCCGGTTCCCATTCTTCATTATTTTCAAGGGTTTGAGAATCGGACAGAATGTTGATATATTCATTAATGCGTTCTAAAAGGTTGATTCCGATCAGTTCAGCCATTGCTGAAACATCATCATTTTTAAAATATGTGTCGAATGCTTCATAATACTTTTTTCGATCTGAAAATTTCACATTAACAGGCAGATAATTATTCTGCATCAGATCAAGATTAAGGATTAACCGACCGGTTCGACCATTTCCGTCTATGAAGGGGTGAATCCCTTCAAATTCTAGATGAAACCGTGCGACTCGCTCGATTGGATGAAGTGTTGACTTCCACTGTTCATTCTTTAGAATCAATTCTTCCATGGATGGCTGTATCTGAACCGGCTGCACCGGCTCGATAAAGGCTCCTGCAATTGAAACCGGTATTCGACGATAAATCCCCTTATCCTTGGGTCGATTGATTAAAACCAAGGAGTGAATATTTTTAATAACTGCTTCGGATAAAATGGCTTTTTCACTCACCAGGTCCTTAATATATTCAAAGGCGTCCCGATGACCAATGGCTTCCAAATGATCTTTTAAGGGTTTTTGATCAATGGTAAGCCCTTCTAAAACCATGGCTGTTTCTCCAAGCGTTAAGGTATTGCCTTCAATCGCATTGGAGTTATAGGTAAACTGAACCATAAATGATTCGTTGAGTCGTTCTAATTCTCCTTGCGTTAAAGGCCGGCAGGACTGAAGGACGTTATTTTTATTTTCAATTTCTTTTAATAGCTGTTCAATCTTCAATCGATCATCCCTCACTTTCTTAGCATACTTTCTTTGACAACGGTAAAATGTTTAGCTAATGATAACACAATTCATGCCATCCTTATTATCTATTTTTAAAAAACCTCCCTTCAGCCTGTTCACCATGCATCAGAATGAGCTTGTCATTGAGATTGAAAAAAAGAGATCCGCTTGAATCTCATTGTAATGTGTTTTCTGTATTTTGTTTCCTCGAGAAACAAGATTATGTTTTTCTATTTCCTGTTTCCTCGGGAAACAGAATCACATTTCCTGCTCCCATTCTTCTTCATAGTCTTCAGACTGTGCCCCGGCATTTAGTTGATTCAAATGTTCTTCCATCGCTCCGATATGTTCCTTATAGGTATTGTTGACCTTGTCCATGGACAGGTTCAAGTTATATTTTTTCTGTTCTTCTGCCGGCAGCGCTTCGATCTGTTCCAGAAAACTCTGGTAATGGGATGCCAGATGATCTTTGGTACCTTCAGTAACTTCCAGGCCAAAGCGACTCAAAAACATAATGGTCAAACCGTC
>JAKLQL010000405.1 GCA_022013395.1 Acetobacterium sp. | reverse complement strand
CCGGCATCTGGTGCATATCCGTCAGCACCAACTTCGGCAGCGTACTCTGGTGTTACCGGTGCTCCACCAACAATGACTTTTACATCTGGACAAGCAGCTTTAATGGTCTGGACTGCTTCTTTTAATGCCGGCATGGTAGTGGTCAACAGACCAGAACAGGCAACTAATTTGACATTAGTATTATCTTTTGCAGCTTGTACGAAAGTATCAGCTGGTACATCTACGCCCAG
Organism: Acetobacterium sp.; assembly: GCA_022013395.1. Classification (GTDB taxonomy): domain Bacteria; phylum Bacillota; class Clostridia; order Eubacteriales; family Eubacteriaceae; genus Acetobacterium. The sequence goes on along the minus strand of JAKLQL010000405.1, from coordinate 1,434 downwards.
ATCGACCATGTCGAAGCCAGCACTTTCGATCATCATCGCAACCAGATTTTTTCCGATATCATGTAAATCGCCGGCAACCGTTCCAATAACACAGGTGCCCAGAGAAGCAGAACCGTCTCCAGCCATTAGTGGTTTTAATACTTCCACACCTTTTGACATCGCCTTAGCGGCGATCAGCATTTCTGGCACAAAGATTTCTCCTGAAGAGAACTTATCCCCAACTACGCTCATGGATTCTACCATTGCTTGGAGAATCGCAGCTGGTGCTGCACCTTCATCGAGTGCTTCCTGAACCAGTCCGGGAACCAGTTTGGATTTCCCTGCTTCAACCTTAGCTTTAACTTCTTCAATTTTTGACATCTTTCTTCCTCCTGTTAAACAAATTCAAATTTCTTACGAAACAAGAAGCTTTTGATGATTTATTATGATATCTATCGTTTTTATATTCGCATTATTAAACGCGTAACAATCCCATAATAGCCGCATATAATCGATAAAATCAGTGATATCATCAAACGCATTCTCCCGGTTTAATATCTTTAACCGGTTCAATATTTGTATTGTAAACGGTTTTTTACGAATTGTCAATACATTTTACATCAATTTAATTTGAACCGGTACAGTAAAGTAATAAATCTGATTTGTCTGGTCAGTAATCGGAACGTTCATATGAGTAGTTTTAACAACCAAAGCTCATGCTCTATCACCTCTGGCACGACACCAACCTTGCGGAGCAACTATTACGAATTCCCTGCTCGCCTCTATTGGCACTACTCTGATGGTTTACACAACTATACTCCTACAAAACCACTTGATAACAACCACCAAAAGAGCCCTTGATTCCACTTTAAATCCGGTGCTCCCTTTATCAGCAAAATCTACTTAATTAAAATAAACTTGCATCCATCAGTCGAAAGCGCTAAAATGAAGTAATATTCTAAAAATTCCAATACGAGAGAGATGACCATGAATAACCAGAAAGAACAAATTCTCCAGGTGGCCAGTAAGCTGTTTTATGAACAGGGTTATAAAAAAACTTACCTGGATCAAATTGCCGAGATCTGCGAAATTACTAAACCGCTGATTTCCTATTATTATAAATCAAAATCCAGTTTGGCCCGGGCAGTCTCGGATACCTTCCTTTTTGATCTTAAAAATAAGGTCGCCTTTAAGCTCTATACGGACTATTTCAAAGAGCGAAAGGTTGACCTTCAAGTCAGCACCGCAGTAGAAATCCGACTGTACAACCAAATGTTTCTCGACGATCCCAAGGCCATGCGTTTTCTAAAAGAACTAGCTGATGACAAATACGAAGATCTGTTCAGTCAGGACAGCATCCGGCTTTATAAAATCCATGATCGCCGTTATCATCTGAACATTCGTGACGATATTGATGAACTGGCCATGATCGCCAATGCCGCCCGAGGAGCTGGT
>JAKLQL010000404.1 GCA_022013395.1 Acetobacterium sp. | reverse complement strand
TTCTTTATTTCTTCATCCCGGCCAAAGACCAGAAAACCTTCATACTGTCCATTATCCCAAGAGGCAATCTGTTTTCCGAATTTTTTCTTCATCGCCACCAAATTCACTTGATAGCCATTGCTTCGCCAGTGATCTGCTTCACCAATCACCTCCACCATGCCATTGGTTTGCGGATCATAGAACAGGATAATCGCCGGATCGGTTTGTTGGGCGTTCTGTTGTTCTTCCATCAGGATGGTAATAATCCGCTCGAAGCCAATCGAAAAGCCAACGGCTGGCACCGAAACCTTACTATATTTCCCGATCATGTTGTCATAGCGACCGCCCCCGGCAATGGAATAACCATAGGGGCCATAGCTGACTTCAAAAATAAGGCCGGTATAGTAACCCATGCCGCGAATCAGTGAAAAATCAAAAACCACTTCAAAATTATCGTTCGCAAGGGTTTTGACGGTATTGATCACCTCGGTTAATTCTCCCATAGCGCCAACATCTGCCACCCACTGATCCAGATTATCCAGATTGACACCGGTAACACAGGCCATCAGCTTTTCCACTTTTTCCGGTTCATGACCTTTTTCCAGCAATTCCTTGGTGACGCCAGTAGCTTCGATTTTGTCCATTTTATCTAATGAAATACAAACAGTTCCGACTTGATCAGCGGTAAATCCAGCTTTTATAATGACCTCGCTTAATAACTGGCGGTGATTCACCTTGATGGTGAACCTTTTAAAGCCCATCGCCAAAAGCGCTTTGGCGGTGGTATCCATCAACTCGATTTCGGCATGAACGGAGGCATCCCCGATGATGTCGATGTCGCATTGTTTAAATGCCCGAAAACGGCCTTTTTGAGGCCGTTCTGCCCGAAAAACATTACCAATCTGGATAGCTTTAAAAGGGGTTTCTAAAGCTTCCTGATTATTTGAATAAAAACGACTCAGTGGCAGGGTTAAATCGAACCGCAGTCCCATGTCGCACAAATCAAGGACACTGGCATCCTGATTTAATTTCAGTTTTTCACCGCGTTTTAAAATGGTAAAGAGCATTTTTAGATTCTCGCCGCCGTCACTGCCCAGCAAAAGTTCTAAATTTTCCATTACCGGTGTTTCAATCCGACTGAATCCGTGGGCCCGATAAACCGCCAGAATCTGCTGCTCCAACCGATCCCTAATTTTCATTTCATCTGGCAATATGTCCCGTGTTCCTCTAACAGGTTTTGAACTGATCATCTGGTCACCTTTCTATACTAAATTGATTTGTTTAAAGGCTTTCTTGCCTTTTTTAAGCACAAGTTTTCCCTCTTTAAAATCTGCCGGGGTTATCACAAGCTTGAAATCTTCAACTTTTTCGCCATCAACAAGAATTCCCCCCTGTTGCACCAGGCGTCGGCCTTCACTGCGGGTTGGGATCAGCTTAGCAATTTCCAATAAAGCCAGAATATCCAGACCTTCTCCCAATTCAGCTTTTGATAATTCGACGCTGGGGATGTCCGCATCCCCCTGATCGCCGGAAAATAGTTTTCGGGCGGCATTTTGAGCTTCTTGAGCCGCTGCGTTGCCGTGGATAATCTCGGTAACCGTAAAGGCCAATACTTCTTTGGCCTGATTAATTTCTGAATCTTTTAATGCCCCCAGGCGACGCACCTCGTCCATGGGAATAAAAGTCAACAATGCCAGACACTTCTCCACATCGGCATCCGCAACATTACGCCAGTATTGATAGAAATCATAAGGTGATGTTTTTTCCGGATCTAACCACAGCGCACCCTTTGCCGTTTTACCCATTTTGATGCCTTCACTGGTGGTTAATAGCGAAAAGGTCATGCCATAAACCTGTTTGGCATCTTTTCGCCGGACCAGTTCAACTCCAGCAATAATATTGGACCATTGATCATTGCCGCCAAACTGCATTTTACAGCCCTGTTCTTGATGAAGCACATAAAAGTCATAAGCCTGCAGCAGCATGTAATTGAATTCTAAAAAAGTCAGTCCTTTTTCCAGACGAGATTTATAGCAATCTGCTGTAAGCATCCGGTTGACTGAAAAGTGAGCCCCGATTTCCCGCAAGAAATCAATGTAATTAAGCGGCAACAGCCACTGGGCATTATTGATCATCACAGCCTTATCATCGTCAAAGGTCAGGAATTTTTCAAAGACTTTTTTAAATTTTTCACCATTCTCGGCAATCCGTTCCGGAGTCATGACCTGACGCATATCGGTCCGGCCGGATGGGTCGCCAATCATGGTCGTGCCGCCGCCAATCAAAGCGATGGGACGATGACCATGTTTCTGCATATGCGCCATTACCATGATTTGAATAAAATGCCCAATGTGCAGACTATCCGCCGTTGGGTCAAAGCCAATATAAAAAGAAACGGATTCTTCCGCCAATAATTTTTTGATTTCCTCTTCGTGGGTACATTGTTCAATAAACCCACGTTCCTGCAATACGTCAAATACTCTCTCCATTAAATCGATGTCCTTTCTTGATTCCAGCGGGAATTACCCGCTAATTTTCTTAATTTATTCTCGAATTTATCTTTGAAATATAATACAATTCATCGTTTAATCCTGGGGCTTTTCCAAAGCCATCTGTTCTTTCTTGATTTCCCAGCGAGTTAGGCCTTCTTCCAGAAATACTTTGATTACCGCAAACATCGGGATTGCAATAAACATTCCCCAGATTCCAAAGAGGCTGCCGCCAACAACTACACTGACCAACACCCAAAACGGATTGAGCTCAACAATTTTCCCTAAAAAATTCGGTGCCAGAATATTCCCTTCAAATTGCAGCAGTACAACCACCCAAACCCCTACCCATAAGGCTTTGACCGGATCATCAATCAAGGTAATTCCGACACTGAGCACCCCACCGATAATTGGACCAAAATAAGGAATCATATTGGTAATTCCCATGATCACCCCAAAGAGCGGCGCATAATTAACCCCAATCAGCAACAGTCATAAATAATAGACAAAGCCAACCAGGATCGAGATCAGAATTTTCCCGGCAAAATATTTATAAAAAATATCGTCAATCGTGATAACCGCCCAATGTCCGGCAGCATAAGAGGTTTTGCCCATAACTGCTTTAGTGAAACGATCCACCTGTTCAATGATTCTTTCTTTATCCAGCATTAAATAGAGCCCGATGAAAAAAACAATGAAAAAAGAGATAATAAAACCAATGGTTCCCTTAACAAAAACAAAGGCTACACTGCTGATATCTTTAAGCGACTCGGGATTTGTCCCGAAATAAGAAGCTACCTGGTTCCAAAGATCCCGCGGTGTCATACTTTGTAGTCCGTCAATAGCATATTTAAGACTAGCGATAATATCCTGGGTGGCACCGCCGTTTGCCATAATTTTCCCCAAATAGTCATCAATCACCGCTAAGTTTTGGGGGGTTTGATAAATCAAACCGGTGAGGCTCTCCACCACCGACGGAATCGTTGCATAGAAAAACAGGACAACGATCACAATTGTAATGACATATACCACCAGAATTGCAATCAAACGGACGATCCGTGACCGCTTCATACTTTTCGGAATAACTTTGAAAATGAACTTCTCAATTCCACGCATCGGCCTGAAAAGAAAGTAGGCCAGTACAACTCCCAGAAGAATCGGTCTGAGCACTTCTAAAGTGCTGGCTATAACACCTCCGACGGTGTCGGCAATCATTCCGAAATTATCCAGTATTTTATAAATCAGCAGCAATATAATTGCACTGGCTAAAATATAACCATATTTTTTAACAAGTTCTTTGTCAATTTTAACCTTCACCCACTCCTCCAGATTCGAATTTAACTCGAATTATATCTTAACATTTAACTTAAAAAATTCAAAGCAGTTTCAAATAGTTTCTTAAATTAAGATTAAACTAAAATAAAACTGCATTCAACTAAAGTTTTCCTTGTATTTTAGAGCAAATTATCATAATATTTTTATATAGCCAATTCTTTATTTAGGAGAAACCATGATCTATATAGCCATTATCCTTTTTGTTATCTTTCTTGACCAATATTCAAAATACCTGGTCGTTGCCCATATAAAGCCACTGGACACTTTTCCGATTATCCCGAATGTTTTCCACCTGACCTATGCTGAGAATACCGGAGCCGCTTTCAGTTTTTTTACAAACATGCAAATCTTTCTGATCATTATGACGTTGGTTTTTATTGGTGTACTGATTTATTTTTTAATCAAAATTCCCAATATCAAAGAAAATCGGATCATTAATGTATCGCTGGCCTTTATTATCGGCGGCGCCGCCGGTAACTTATTGGATCGACTGCGCTTGAATTTTGTGGTCGACTTTCTGGATTTTCGCATGATCAAGTTTGCAATCTTTAATTTTGCTGATCTGTTTGTTGTCTGTGGCAGTATCATTCTGGTGCTTGCTTTATTTAACAATAAGAATTTTTTGGAGAACAACGATTTTGGTAAATTAGAATAAGCATCTTTTAATAAAACATACTCAAACAAAACGCTTCCTGGCAAAAACATATTTTGTTTTTGCCAGGAAGCGTTTTTTTATTCGATCTGCTTTTCCAGTAAACTCAACATACTGTCTCCAGTTGTATAAATATGTTCGCATGCGGCAAGGTTGGCTTTCATGCCCTCGCCTTTTTCAATCTGTCTGATTATTTCCATGTGCTGATTTACCAGCGGGTTTTTATCATCAATACGATGGACATATTCAGCCCGAAACCGCTGCATTTGTTCTCTTAAGCTATTAATCATCGTCAACAGTTTAACATTTTTTGAGGCTTTATAAATGGTTTCATGAATTAGCATATCATGTTTGATAATTCCCTCTTCATCATTTTGTAGGGCCGATTCACCAAAACGCTCGTTGGCTTCATAAAGTCCATGAATTTCTTCCTTTGAAGCATTCAAAGCAGCCAGTTCCGCGGCCAGCCCTTCCAACGCCCGGCGTATTTCCATCATTTCTTTGAGGTCATTAACTGACATCGGGGTAACGTAGACACCTTTTCGTGGCACCATTTTTACCAACCCCTCCAATTCAAGCTTTCGGATCGACTCGCGCACCGGGGTTCTGCTGACACCCATCTGCTCAGCTAATTGAACCTCCATTAAACGCTGTCCCGGCTGCAGTTCCCCGGTAATGATGGCGCAACGAATTGTTTCAAAAACAATTTCCCGCAATGGCTTGCATGAGCTTATGTCAAGACTTAAGCCTTTTTTTTCATCCCACATAGTTTTCTCCTTCATTTTTCTTTATCCCAGTCAAAAAACACATTTTATACTTTTCTTTAAATCGTCGATATAACTGCTCAGCCACTTCCAGATTTGGGAAATAACCGATCACGGTTGAACCGCTGCCGGTCATGATCGCTGCAATCGCGTCCTGCGCTAACATTTCTTTTTTTATTTCTGCTATTTCCGGATATGCGGTGAAGGCTACCGCCTCAAATACATTTCCTATCCCGTCTTTCAGACTAGCATAATCATTGACTTCCAGTAATTCGATAACCGCTTTGATATCCGGATGTTTTTCGATCGTCAGTTCATCAAGTTTCTTAAATGCCCAGGGGGTGGCGATGTTGATATCTGGTTTAACTACCAGAACCGACATGCTTTTGAGATCTTTCAGCGGGGTTATTTTTTCGCCGATGCCTTCCACCAGAGCGGTGCCACCAACTAGGCAATAGGGAACATCCGCCCCGATTGTCACACCGATTGCTAAAAGCTCCTGAAGGGAAAGCTTAAGCTTCCAAAGGATATTGAGCCCCTTTAAAGTCGCCGCCGCATCACTGCTCCCACCGGCCAAACCCGCTTGGGCTGGAATTCTTTTCTCCAGGTGAATTTTAACACCCTGCTTAATATTAAATTGATTTTGTAGTTTTAGCGCCGCCTTCATTACCAGATTTCGTTCATCCAGCGGAATCGTCTGATCATTTGATGTCAGGATAACCCCTTCATCACAAGCTTCAAAGGTCAATATATCTTCCAGATCGATGGAATGATTGATCATCCGCATTTCGTGATAACCATTTTCTCTGATCCCGGTGACATCCAACGACAGATTCACCTTGGCCTTGGCTTTTAAACTAATCGTATCCATCTTTCCCTCTCGTTGTACTTATAATATTGTATACTTTATCCATTGTATCATAATCCTGCCTTCTTTGGAATAAAAAATCATGGTTGAAAACCTGCTTTTATGGTGTATAATCAAGACACTACATTCTGAAAGGCCCCCCTCATGATAACCAAACAAATAAACGCAATTATATTCGATTTTGATGGCACCCTCGTGGATTCCATGAATCTCTGGCACCAAATTGATGTGGATTTTCTGGGGCGTCGGGGACTCGCCTGCCCTGAAGATTTGTCGATGGCAATATCCGGTAAGAGTTTCACCGAGACCGCCGAATATTTTAGAGAACGGTTCTATTTATCCGACTCTATCGAGGATATTAAAGCAGAATGGGATGTGATGTCCCGCAATGCCATTCTTAATGAGATTGGCTTCAAACCTGGTGCTCTGCCCTTTTTATC
>JAKLQL010000403.1 GCA_022013395.1 Acetobacterium sp. | reverse complement strand
TCATACCTTTTGTAGGCCAGTTTCTTATTTTCAGTCGCTTTACTGCCGCTTGTATTGCTTTTGGGATGAACTATGCCGCCTATTTTGCTGAGATCTTCCGGGGCGGACTGTTGGCCATAGACAAGGGTCAATATGAGGCCGCCAAAGTATTGGGACTGACAAAATTTGAAACCATGACCCGGGTCGTGATTCCCCAGATGATCCGCGTCTGTTTGCCGGCCATCAGTAATGAAACCATTACGCTGGTCAAAGATACCGCTTTGGTGACGGTTATTGGGGTGGCTGAAATTCTGCATTATGCTAAAACGGCGGTTAATCGGGATGGCGATACTTTTGCCTTTCTGGTGGCAGCGGTTTTATACCTGTTGATCAATTTTGTGATTACCATGGTATTTAAGCGACTTGAAACGAAATACGAGTTCTAGAGGAAAAATATGGAAATTATAAAAGTCAATCAACTTAATAAAAGCTTTGGCGACAATCATGTCTTAAAAAACATTTCGTTCAATGTCAATAAAGGCGATGTGATGGCCATCATCGGATCATCCGGATCGGGAAAATCGACCCTGCTGCGTTGCCTCATCGATCTGGAAAAAGCTGACAGCGGTGACATCATTATGGAGGGAAACCCCTTGCTTAAAGATGGGGTCTACCCCAGTGCGCCGGAGATCCGGTCGATTATTATGAAAATGGGAATGGTGTTTCAGCACTTCAATCTTTTTCCGCACTTGACCGTTCGTCAGAATCTGGAACTGGCACCGAAGGTTGTTAAAAAAGAGGAGACCGGAGTGATGAATCAGCGCTGCGAAGCCTATCTGGATAAGGTCGGGCTGCTGGAACGGATTGATGCAATGCCGTCGACCCTGTCCGGCGGAGAAAAACAACGGGTGGCAATTGCCCGGGCGTTGATGATGAATCCCGATATCTTATTGTTTGACGAACCCACTTCAGCACTGGATCCGGAATTGACTGGCGAAGTGCTCAGCGTTATGCAAAGCCTGGCCAACGAACGCATGACCATGGTGGTGGTCACCCATGAAATGAGTTTTGCCCGGGAAGTTGCCAACAAGGTGGTCTTTATGGATTCGGGACCATTATGGAAGAAGGAACCCCGGAAGATATTTTTATTCATCCCAAGGAAAAAAGAACCCAGGAGTTTCTCAGCAGTATTTTAAGAGAACAGAGTAAAAAGATCAAAAAACAGTATCGTTTGAAAAAATATTGCTAAAAAAGATAAACAAACAAAAAAGAAAGCCTTCCCGGTTCAAAATCGGGAAGGCTTTCTTAGTATAAAAAATTTGACAAATGGAGAAATGTATGATAGCATATTAAATTGCATTGGTATCTTTTAAAATAAAGTTAGAATGCATCCTTGTCGTCAATTTTAAGGCGATCAATGAAGCGTTTGCGGCTCGGTCATGAACAACTGATCAAAGGGGAAACATGTCAGAACCAGCAGATATGAAATTGATTACGGTCTAATAATAACACAAGGTAGGACGAAACACAACAGGCAAATTTGGGATACCCACAGGCCGAACACGAGTCGGTGAGGGGGTAGTCCGTTGCTAAGTATTTTTGCGAGGGGTGATATTGGATGGTAATGTTGCATCCTGAAAAAGATGGTTTAAGAACACGCCAGAGCTTTTCTAAAATCAAAGAAGTTATTGAAATGCCGAACCTGATCGAGGTTCAAAAAGATTCTTACAATTGGTTTATCGAAAAAGGACTTCAAGAGGTTTTTGACGATATTGATAAAATTGAAGATTACACTGGGAATCTGGTTTTAGAATTTGTGGATTATTCCATAGAAGGAAAGCCGAAGTATTCAGTGGAGGAGTGTAAAGAGAGGGATCAAACCTACTTTATACCATTAAAAGTAACAGTTCGTTTAATAAATAAGGAAAAGAACGAAGTTAAAGAGCAAAAGGTCTACATGGCCGACTTGCATAAAATGACCGATACCGGAACCTTCATTGTTAATGGAGCCGAACGGGTTATCGTCAGCCAGCTGGTGAGATCACCAGGGGCATATTTTTCCTTGAGCCGTGATAAACTGGGTAAGAAATTATTTTCAGCTCAGGTTATTCCTAACCGTGGTGCATGGTTGGAATACGAAACAGATTCTAACGATATTATGTACGTTAAGATTGACCGGACCCGTAAATTACCAATCACAGCACTGATTCGAGCGCTGGGTTTGGGAACGAATCAGGAGATTCTTGATTTTTACGGCGACGATTACCGACTCATCGAAACCATAAAAAAAGATGAAAACAACAATATGAAATCAACCCGGGATGGTTTGATCGAGATTTATAAACGATTGCGACCCGGCGAGCCACCAACGGTGGAAAGTGCCCAATCCCTGCTTAATTCGATGTTTTTTGACGATCGTCGATATGACTTAGCAAAGGTCGGCCGTCATAAATATAATAAGAAGCTATCCCTGGCAACACGAATCGCCGGCCAACGTGCCGCTAATACCGTTGTCAATCCGGAAACTGGCGAAGTTTATGTCGAAGAAGGCGAAATCATTAACATTGATGTTGCCATCGACATTCAAAATGCCGGGATCAATTTCATTGATGTCCGGGTGGATGACAAAAACGTTCGGGTTATCGGAAATGGCTTTGTCGATATCAATGCCCAGGATCTGCCTTTTGACATCAGTGACATGGATATTAAAGAATTTGTCTGTTATGAAGTACTAAAAGAAATTTTAGAAGCTGATGCGACCGACGAAGAAAAGAAAAAATCAATTAAAAAACGAATGGATGAATTGGTACCCAAGCATGTACTGATTTCGGATCTCCATGCATCCATTTCTTATATTATCGGTCTTGATTATGACATCGGCGCCATTGACGATATTGACCATTTGGGCAATCGACGTCTGCGTTCGGTTGGCGAGCTGTTACAGAATCAGTTCCGCATCGGTTTGTCCCGTATGGAACGGGTGGTTCGGGAAAGAATGTCGGTTCAGGATGATGAAATTCTGACGCCGCAAGGGTTAATCAATACCCGTCCGGTCAATGCTGCCTTAAAAGAGTTCTTCGGAAGCTCCCAGCTGTCCCAGTTTATGGATCAGACCAACCCACTGGC
>JAKLQL010000402.1 GCA_022013395.1 Acetobacterium sp. | reverse complement strand
GACAAAACTACCATTAGTAAGCATTGCTGCTTTGGGAACAGCCTTTGTTACCTTGCCTGATGCATTTCGAACCGTTACCCAAACGTTTGAAACTGGTGGAATGGAAGGCTACTACAAGGCCGTTTTCCCGGAAGGTGTTTTGGGAGAACTTGCAAAAGCGAAAGATGGCACTGGGTTTCGCGGGCTCATTCAAGGTGCAAATGGACAAATTGTTGGTCAACCTGTATTTGTACCGGCAGAAGGTGGCTCAGTAAAAGTGACTACAAAAATACCTTATGATCCAACGTTACTGTTGATTGCCGCCACGTTGATAAGCATTGATAAAAAACTAGAAGAAATCCTTGAAACTTCACACGAAATTTTCGAATTTCTGAAACAAAAAGAAAAAGCAAAACAGCGGGGTAACCTGAATGTTTTGGAAGATGTATTAAATAACTATAAATACAATTGGGACAATGAAAAATATAAAACCAACAAACACATCCATGTTCAAGAAATAAAACGGGAGGCGGAACAGAGCATTATTTTTTATCGGGAGCGGATCATAAAAAAAATGAATAAAAAAATAGGTAACCTATTCATCCATCATGACCAGGATGTCAAAGGCAAGTTGGAAGAAGTACAGGCTGAGCTCAAAGAATATCAACTTGCGTTATATTTGTTCGCCTTTTCATCCTTTCTTGAAGTGATGTTACTGGAAAATTTTGACTCGGCATATCTTGAAGGTTCCACTCACAAAATAGAGGATTATTCCTTTCAATATCGTGAATTATATACAAAATGTTATAATCAGATTGAAGAATATGCCAAGTCTTCGATCAATTCATCTTTGTTAGATGGCTTTGCATCCATCAATAAATTTGCCGGAGATACGGTGGCAAAGATTCCCTTTATCTGTGATTCACAGATTGATGAAACCCTGATTGAAGCAAGTAGCCAATTGGAAAAATTACGTTCAAGAAAAACCGAACAGACAATGAAACAATTTGAAAATAACCAAAACAACTGTGTCCGTCCATTCGTAGAAAATATTGACGCGGTCAATAAACTGTATAATCTGCCAATGGAGCTTATTTTTGATCAAGAGAACATATATCTGAGTCTAGCATAAGTTTGCGAAAGCTTTGAATTTAAAATACTTATGGTATAAAAGGAGTTATCATGTTTTCACGAACCTGGCATGGAATTGTGCCGCTTAAAATGCGGGCGGCATTTGAACAATATGAATATCAAACCGGTGTTAAAGATACCCTGGCCATCCCGGGCAATCGGGGTGCTTTTTTAAAAATTGTCGAGCAGGGTGAGTATGCTCATTTTTTTCTCTGCACAAAGTGGGATTCAATGGCCAGCATGATTTCCTATGCCGGACAGGAACCAGCGATTGCGGTGACCTATCCCGAGGATGAACACTATGGATTGATCTCCGATCCGATTGTGATCATTCTGGAAGTCGTGGATGATGGCGATCCGTTCACAGCCCAAGATGATATTGGGCGGCAAGGCAAGGCGAAAAAACCGGTGCAACACGAAAAACCCCCAATCACAGCGATCATCTATCGCAGCGGCGATGAATCGCTGCTGGATGACATCCAGGAGCTGTGGGAAGCGCTGAACCGGCATCATCGCGATGCCGCCGTGAATTTTAAATCCCACTATGAAGCGTTTACGTTTGCGATGCGTAAAAAAAATCTGCTCCAGAAGGCTAAAAATGGACAGCTGCGAATTGAAATTGCGGTTGATCAGGAAACCGCCCAAAATATCGGGTACTGTATTTCCCGGGTCGAATTTTCCGGTGATGCTGAAATGGAATCGTTATATGTTCGAGAAACCTATCGGGGGCTGGGCCTCGGTGAGACGCTGCTAAGCAATGCCATTACCTGGATGGATGAGATGGGAGCCCACACGAAGTCCGTGTCGGTGGCAGTCGGCAACGAGAAAGCCTTCAGCTTTTATGAGCGATTTGGCTTTTATCCCAGAAAAACCTTGCTGGAGCAGATAAAATAGCGCATTGAGCATCGGTGCCGGACATACTTAACTTAAAGAAGGAAGTAAATAATGCAAAAACCAATCATTCGATCAATAAGAAAAGAAGAGCTCCCGGTTTTGCGGGAATTTATGTATCTGGCTATCTTTGTTGAAGAAGGGTCAGAACCACTGCCCACTGAAATCGTCGATGATCCTCGTCTGATTAAGTACATCCAGGATTTTGGCAGAGTGGGTGATGCGTGTTTGGTGGCCGTTTTACAAAAAGAAGTGATTGGAGTGGTATGGTCGAGATTATTTCCGGCCAATTGCCCAGGTTATGGTTATTATGACGAAAAGACGCCAGAGCTCTCAATTGCTGTGAAACCGAAGTGGCGGGGGCAGGGGATTGGGTTTGACTTGATGTCAGCGATGCTAAAAAAGCTTCGTGAAGCCGGTTACTTGGCGGTTTCGCTCAGTGTGACACAAAACAATCCGGCAGTGGCACTTTATAAAAAATGCGGCTTTGAGATCCTTGCTGTCCAGCAGGAGGATTTTCTGATGTTGCTAAAGCAATGAAAACCAATAGGCGCTGATACTTTTGTGGCCGTGATTGAAGGATTAAAATAAGGTAACACAAGACCGTGCCAGACTCAACTTAACTGGCTATCAGGAGACCTATTGCTGCGATGACTCAATTGAACAAGCGTATGATGGGGCTGGAAAGTCTGCCAAACGAAATCTATTGTTGATTTGTTAAGGAGAGGAGTGATAAAATGATCCCATCGTGATCATTCAAGAAGTTGTAGATGACAGCGATCCCTTTGTTGGCGGTAACAATTTATAAGAACTGATAGTAAATGAAGCTTAACGCTCTTTTAAAGGGGGGCGTGCGGCTTCCTGAAGCAATGAGATACGATGGAGTAATAAAATGATTTTAATAAAAGAATGTTCTTTAGACGATTTAATGGACTATCAAAAAATATCCTGCCAAACCTATTGGGAAACCTTTGCCGGAATGAATACGCAGGCCACTATGCAGGCTTATCTGGAGGAAGCGTTTAATTTAGAAAAGCTTAGAAGCGAATGGTTAAATGAGGCCTCATTTTTCTATTTTATATTCTATAATGAACAATTGGCAGGCTATATGAAACTCAATGAAGGCAACGCACAAACCGATCTTAATGATCCCTTATCGCTCGAAGTCGAAAGAATCTATGTTTTGAACGATTTTCAGGGAAATGGATTGGGACGGCAATTGATGGATAAAGCAGTAGCGCTGGGAAAAGCCCGGAAGCTGACCTATCTGTGGTTGGGGGTCTGGGAGCATAACAAAAAAGCCTTAAGTTTTTATCAAAAACACAACTTTTATAAAATTGGGTCACATGATTTTATAATGGGCGATGAGATCCAGACAGATTATCTAATGAGAAAAGACCTCATCATTGATGAAAAATGCGGATCACTGGACATCTCATTACACAAGTAATTTGACGCTTCGATTACCAAAGACTGGAAAAATCTCCCGGTTCTATGAGGAGGTTTTGAAATGGAAGGAAACAAAGAATGATTCGAAAATTCTTATTAGCAACAGATATGATTGATTTTCAGCATGTCACAATCCTGGATAAAGCACAGCAGTTATTTATAGCTGGCATGACAAATATCGAAAAGACAAGAACCGCCTATCACTTTGTCAGGGATGAAATTCCCCATTCGTTTGATTGCAATGCCCAGGTGATCACTGCAAAAGCATCGGATGTTCTGATCCACCAAACCGGCATTTGTCATGCCAAAGCCAATTTGCTGGCTACCCTGTTGCGATCTCAGAAAATCCCTGTTGGCTTCTGTTTTCAGCATATTACGCTGGCCGACGATGACTCCCTGGGGTATTGTGTTCATGCCTACAATGCCGTTTTTATCGAAGAAAAGTGGATCAAGCTTGATGCCAGGGGCAATAAACCGGGTGTCAATGCGCAATTTTCACTCAGCGAACCGATCCTGGCCTTTCAGAATCGACCGGAATATGATGAATACAACTGGCCGGGAATCTTCGCCAATCCCCATCGAGACACCATGCTGATGCTGGAAAAGGCTAGAAGTCTAAAGAATATCATGGATAACATCCCGGATACGCTCAACGTCAAGCCGGATGTATTAATCCACGGTGCCAGCCATACTTAACTTAGCTGAAAGGTCTTACCGTTGGTAAGAAGGAAGAGGTAAAAAAATGAAAGTAGAAATTTGGTCAGATTATGGATGTCCCTTTTGTTATATCGGGGAAAGAAAGCTAACCTTGGCCCTTGA
Organism: Acetobacterium sp.; assembly: GCA_022013395.1. Taxonomy (GTDB): domain Bacteria; phylum Bacillota; class Clostridia; order Eubacteriales; family Eubacteriaceae; genus Acetobacterium. Next base: position 2,594 of record JAKLQL010000402.1, on the reverse strand, counting down.
GAAAACCGGGATGACAGCAGCCGTTGAGATCGTCTTTAATGCGTTTGAATTAGATCCGAACGCCAGGAAACACTATGATGAGAACATTAATCAATTGCTGGCTAAGAAATACGGGATGAGCATCGAACAAGCAATCACGGCGAACGCGAATGTCATCAATGCGGCCAAAGAAGTTGACCTGGCGTTCAATTTTGACAAACTGCAGCCGACCAATACCTTTGATGCCCATCGTTTGTCCCATTATGCCAAGGATCAGGGCAAGCAGAAGGCCTATACCGAAGCGGTGATGAAAGGCTATTTTACGGAGGGATTGAACATTTCAGATTTTGACGTGTTAACGGCCATTGCAGAAGCAGTGGGATTAGATCGAGCCGAAGCATTACGCATTTTAGAATCATCGGCTTATGAAAAAGAAGTCCGGCAAGATGAGGCCAATGCCCGTTCACGCCAGATAAATGGGGTGCCATATTTCTTGTTTGATGGCAAAGAGGCTGTCAGTGGCGCACAACCAGTGGATACGTTTGTGGCCGTGATTGAAGGGCTAAAATAAGGGCGATTTTACCAAATGATCCCCTGACAGATAATCTGCCAGGGGCATTTTTTCAGGCGATCAAACGATGCCCACTTTTACAACGGTTAACTATTTTTAAAGAAAAAGCAGGCAAAACATGAAGACGAGCTTGACACATCCGGATATTATTGCCAAAGTCTGGAAAAATCGCTACCAGTTTAATCAGGCAAGGACATCTATTATTTGACTGGTACTGGAATCTTGACTGTCCTGATATTGTTCGAAAAGGGACTGTAATGATTGGCTAGTTTTTGTGGTTTGACTCAACTCAGTATCATCCAAGATACTTAAACTGCCCATTGATTCACGGATTTGCATGTAGTTTTGCGAAATACCGCCATTTGGCATGCTCGCAGAAGCCGGAACGAGGTCCAGAATTTCCTTGAGATCAAAGCCGTTGTCTTCAACTTCATCGGCTAAGGCGCTGCTTGGCGTAATACCGGCGTCTTTCAATGCGGTAACGATGTTGGTGGCATCTTCTTCGGTCAGTGAAGCGGCATCATACGCTTCAAGAAGCGAGCTGATTAAATCCTCCTGTTCCGATGTCAGCGAAGTCGAATCGTCTGATTCGGATGTTGCACTGATATTAGGTGGCGGCGGACCCTTTGGCGGTGGCGGCATTGAACCATCGACTTGACTGGTTTCAGTGGTATCGCTGGTATCACTGGATGAAACTTGTTTGGCCTGATAGGCCTGCCAAATACTGGAAGCACTGCCACTTTGACTGATTGAACTGATCATTTCGTGTTCTCCTTTCTTCATAATTTGATTAGGCAATTGCGAAAGTGCTGTGAGCGTAGGGCGATGTTTTTTAATTTCGTAATGACCTATCATTAATGTAGTAAACAGAACTTGAATGGACCTTGAATAAAATCAGTGATTGAGTCGTGCGGTTTTAACAGGGTGTCGCTGTCGATGACAAATCCGATGGTTCAACCCGGTTTCGGCCATTTTCTTTGGCTAGATACAAAGCGTCATCGGCTTGCTTGAAAGCGTAATCAAAGTTTTTAATGCAATCTCCGGTTATCAAAGAAACCCCGAAACTGGCGGTAATCGACATATTCCCTTGTTCGGAATGGTAAGTCTCGCTGGCAATCTGGGCGCGGATTATTTCGGCAAGACTTAATGCCTGTTGCAGGCTTGCCACCGGTCCGGCGACAAGAAATTCCTCGCCACCCCATCGGGAAACGATAAAACGATCAGGAATCGCTTGCTCAACAATTTGGGCGATCCGAATCAATACCTGATCACCCACCAGGTGACCATATTGATCATTGATTTGTTTGAAAAAGTCAATGTCCAAAAGCAGCAAAGTGATTTGATGATCATCCTGCTGATTCAACATGGCCAACTGATGTTCAAATTCCAGACGATTATACAGTCCGGTCAGGCCATCGTGGGTCGAAATATAATTCAGCTTTTCATTGGCCAGCTTTAATTCAAGGGTGTGCAGCATATTGTCATAATAGTATTTATACAGATAGCTTGAAATGACAACAACGGCCAGAAAAAAGATCGAACCGTTGGTCAGGTCGCTGATTTTCGAAAATGAGTCTTTTTGAAAAATAAGGATACCACTGACAAAAATAACATAGGACGGGGTCAAAACAATCAAGTTAGTCAGAAATGGCATCAGCAGAGCGACACCCGCCATCAGAATATAGGCAATATAGACGGTGATTTCATTGCCGTTGATCTGATCCAGGCCATTGATCAAACTCAATAGCGCCAGAACAACAGCGGTAACAATGGGAACCAAAAGATTCAACGTCGCACATTTAGTTTTAATGACTTTTCGCATCACGATCCAGCCAAGAGAAATCAACCAAAGGGTTATGTGGAGAGCGAAATAACTGAGATAGAGCCATTCTGTCGGCGAATTTTGCTGCGCGAGACCTTTTACATCAAATAGTAGGATGATAAATGGCTCAATAATGAGCATCCCAAAAAAGAAGTAGCTAATGCGTTTGACGTTGATTTGATTGGTCGTGTGCAAAATCAATGAAAGGGTTGATTCAGACGT
>JAKLQL010000401.1 GCA_022013395.1 Acetobacterium sp. | reverse complement strand
TAATGCCCGGTATGTTTATGGCGATAAGATGGCACCAATTGATATGACCATTGTCGGTATCATTGATGAAATTCAGATCGTTTAGTGAGGTGAAGAGATGCCAAATGTGTATACCCGAGGAGGGGACAAAGGCGAGACTGGTCTTTTTGGATCCAGTCGTACGCCGAAGGATAATATCCGTGTTGATGCATATGGGACTATGGACGAAGCAAATTCGGCCATTGGTTTAGCATATTCACTTTGCGAAGATCAAGAAATTAAAGAAATATTGCACTATTTACAAAAACGAATTTTCGTTTTGGGAGCGGAACTTGCCAGTGATGAAAAAGGCAAGTCAATGTTAGTAGACAGAATATCGCAAGCTGATGTGGATTACATGGAATGTACCATGGAACAGTATCTGACGATCATTGGTCCTCAGAAAGCGTTTATTATTCCAGGTGCAAATCCTGCATCGGCAGCACTTCATGTCGCTCGAACAGTTGTCAGACGGGGCGAACGATTGATTGTAAAATACAATCGCGAAAGTGAAGACAGTCGACCGGAATTAGTCAAGTTCGTCAATCGATTGTCGGATACGCTTTTTGTCTTGGCACGTACCGTTGAGTTTAATGGTGTGGTAAAAGAAATCGTAGACCGGGTTAAAGAAAAACTGAGATTATTAGATCAGACCGAAGAGGGTGCTGTTATTGAAAAAGATCAGAACAAAGGATATTCTTTACTCACTCTAGCAAAAAAAATGGCTGCCGCAGCCAGAGTTAAAGCAGAAGAAATCAATGTACCCATTGTTTTTTCGGTGGTTGATTCCGGTGGAAATTTAGCTTACTTTGAACGCATGGAAGATGCCTTGATGGTCAGTATTGATATTTCAGTGAATAAGGCTTACACAGCCAATGCACTGAAGATGTCCACAGATAAAGTCGCGAATGTAGTAAAAGAGGATGGCTCGCTTTATGGCCTGCAATGGACCAATAATGGTCGCATGGTCGTCTTTGGCGGTGGTTATCCCTTAAAGCATAATGGCGAAGTGATCGGTGGAATTGGCGTCAGTGGCGGAAGTGTTGACGAAGACATGATTATTGCGAAGAGTGCTTTGGCTGTTTTGTAAAATACTAATTAATCAGGAGGAAGAAAAAATGACGACTACTGGAAAATTATTAGATATGGCAAAAAAAATGGCAGAAGCGGCTGCTGCAAAAGCAATCGAAATTGATGTACCAATGGTAATTGTGGTATGCGATGCCAGCGGTAACACCGTACTATTTAACCGGATGGAAGATTCTTTATTGGCGAGTATGGATATTGCGACCAATAAAGCGTATACTGCAGTTGCTCTCAAAATGGGCACCGATCAAGCAGCTGATCTTGCCAAAGAATCAGGACAACTTTTTGGAATCGCTTCGTGTGATAAAGGAAGAATGGTTGTGTTTGGTGGTGGCTTCCCTATTTATGAAGGGGATAAAATCATCGGCGGTATCGGAGTAAGCGGCGGAAGTGTTGCTGAAGACATGACTGTTGCTCAAGCTGGACTTGACGCACTAAAATAAGACAAAAAAATTAACACGATCCAGGAGGTACCTCGTATGAATATAGATACCACAGGTATAGAGTATATTGTAAAAAAAGTAATGGCAGAAATTGACTGTGCAGAAGAAGGCGGAAAGCCTCTTAAAGATGGTGAGTTAGGTGTTTTTGCTGATATGGAAAATGCCATTGATGCCGCCTTTATCGCTCAAAAATCTTTTATGAGAGAAACCTTATCTTTCAGAAGCAAACTAATTGCTGCCATGAGAGCAGAAATGCTTAAGAAAGAAAATATGGAAATGATTTGCCAAATGGCTATTGAAGAAACAGGCATGGGCAATTATGAACATAAACTTTTAAAACATGAGTTGGCAACCACTAAAACACCTGGGATTGAGGATCTTGTCGCTGATGCATTTACCGGTGATGATGGTTTAACTTTGATTGAACAATCACCATTTGGTGTGATCGGTGCCGTATCACCTTCAACTAATCCAAGTGAAACAGTTATTTGTAATGGTATCGGCATGTTGGCTGGAGGAAATACGGTTGTCTTTGCTCCCCACCCAAGCGCCAAAAAAACCAGTGCATTAACAGTAAAATTGTTAAACAAAGCAATTTTAGAAGCGGGTGGACCTGAAAACCTGATTGTTACTACTGCTGAACCAACCATTGACAGCGCAAATGTATTATTTGCCAGCCCTAAAGTCACCATGCTCTGTGCAACTGGTGGTCCTGGGGTTGTTAAAACAGTACTGCAAAGTGGTAAAAAAGCCATCGGCGCCGGCGCAGGTAATCCACCGGCACTGGTTGATGAAACGGCTGATATTGAAAAAGCCGGGAAAGACATTATTGATGGATGTTGTTTCGATAATAACTTACCTTGTATTGC
>JAKLQL010000400.1 GCA_022013395.1 Acetobacterium sp. | reverse complement strand
TTATAATAAATTGAAAGAGGTAAAATGATGGGACTATTAACGAATGAAATTAAAGATGCATTGAAGGTAGTGGGTAAAGGTGGTTCAGTTGTACATCTGGCGACCAGTAGTATTGATGGCAAACCTAACATTGTTGCCGAGCGGTTTGTAACCAGCTATTTGGATGATTATATCTTAATTGCCGATATGTTTGCACAAAAGACAAAGGTTAATCTCAATGAAAATCCCAATGCATCGATTTCGATTGCGCACCCTATTGGCTCCCGTTCCTGGGTTTTTAGAGGACCGGCGACAGTTATTAATATTGGGGCCACTTCGACTGACACCTGGCATGATATCAATGTAGGACAAGTACTGGAAGAATGGGGGGATTGGGCTGCTAAAGAGCCCCCACTGGAAGTGCCTCCAGATATTGCGCCACCCAAGGTAGCTCAACGAGGATTAATTGTTTTAAAAGTCGAAGAAATCATCTCATCAGAACTTGAAAATTCTGGTAGTAAGATTGCATAGGAGAAGATTATGAAATTAACACCAAGAATTAAAAGTTGGATCGAAAGTTTTGGCGTGCATGTAGCCCTATCAGATGAAAAAGGTCAAATTACAATTATTGTGGCAGAGAAAACATCCGTAGATGAAGATGTCGTTACCATCGATTTATCCGTAAATCAACGAAATCAAATTGAAGGTGTTTTGTTGAAAAATGATTATGTCGCTTTAGCACCTGGTCAACTCGGTGCGATTCGGGCACCATACCAGTTAAAAGGCAGCGGTCGGCTCTTGAATGGTTATCTGGAAGTCGAAATCTCAGAAATATATTGTACAAAACCGGGCCCTGAGGCAGGTATTCGGCTGGACGTATTGGGCTATGATGGCATGAAAAATTATGATGAAAGCCGATGGACCGATTTGGCCCCTGTTAATCCAAGTTAAAAATGAATCACGCAGATAAATTACCGTGGACAATCCCGTCTTTATGTGATGGCTGCGCCAGTTGTTTAAATGCCTGTCCTTTAAACATCATTACGATGGTACAAACAGAATATCAGGGATTCTCCATACCGATCCTGAAAAACTATGAAGCGTGTATTGGCTGCGGCAAATGTGCCAATACCTGTTCCATGGGAGGGATCGCAATGACAACTTATGTAAAAGATGCCTTAGAGAAATGCAAACGTGACCGGGTGAAATATCTTGTTTCAGAAAAATTGTTTATTTAAGGGAGCTGAGTCAATGGGAGCATTGCTATGGGATCATACCATTCATTATGTAAATGATCTGCAACAAGCCAACACTATTTTTGAAAAAAATGGATTAAAAGCTAAAGATGGCGGCAGTCATGAAGGCTTTGGAACCTGTAATTCACTCAGCTATTTTTGGGCTTCTTATGTGGAGTTTCTGGCAATTGAAGATGTCAGAGTCAACAAAAATCCAATTGAGGATATTCTAATTTTCAAGGATGCTTCCAAAATTCTTTCTGAAACCGAAGCTTTTGGTCGCATCGGTTTAAGAACCCATGATATCGCTGATTTAAGAAACAGACTGTCTAAAAAGAAGCTGAGTTTGTCTGAAATATTCGCCGGTAATCGCATGACCCCTGATGGTGAAAAACTCACCTGGAAATTACTGATGATCAACGGAGATTATGGCGGGCTGCCATATCCTTTTATCATTGACTGGGAAATAACAGAAGAACAGCGGTTTCGACAACTTAAATCAAAAGGCTTAATTAATCAACATCCACTAGGTCAGTTGTTTCTCTATGAGGGTGTTTTTGAAGTTGAAAACCCAAAAGCGACCACTGCTCATTGGGCGGATATTTTTAACCTTGCCCCCAAGAATGAAAATACACTAATTATCGGACAGCAACTCTTTCGCTTTGAACAGGGAAAAGAAAATCGACTAATAGAACTTAATTTTTTAAGCGATGGGGAAAAGGCCTTTGATTTTGAAATTGGTGAAGGACGTTATCGAAGTTTATAAAAAAGGGCTAAATAAAACTGAAATGTTTTATTTAGCCATTTTTTTATTTGCTAATGCCAGACTACAAGTTACAAGGTTTCGTTCATACTGCCGATTCGATAGCCTTTTAAATCTAGACCGATATAGGTAAAACCAATGGTTTTAAAACGATCATGGATTTTGTTGCGGGTATCCTTATTCAGCAAGGCATCAAAACCGGTTTCATCGGTTTCGATCCGAGCCAGATTACCGTGATAGCGTACGCGAACCTGATGGAAGCCCAGATCAAGAAGATATTGTTCGGCCTGGTCGATCATGTGGAGACGATCAGGGGTAATGTTCTCGCCATATGGGAATCGGGAAGACAGACAAGCAAAGGACTGTTTGTTCCAGGTTGGCAGATTCATTTCCTTTGACAGTTGACGAATTTCATCCTTGGAAAGATTGGCAAACCGTAACGGGCTTTTCACGCCTAATTCAGTTACGGCTAAAAGTCCTGGCCGGTAATCACCATCATCATCGGTGTTGGAACCCTCAACAACATAGTTTAATTTCTGAATCGCAGCAATTTCTTTGATCTTAGTAAAAAGCTCGGATTTGCAGAGGTAGCAACGGTTCTTGGGATTATGGGAAAAACCTTCAATATCCAGTTCTTCCGAATCAATGATAAAGTGATCGGCTCCTAATTCTTCAGCATAAGCAGTAGCTTCCAGCAATTCTCGTTTGGGAAAACTTTCCGATCGGGCCGTCACAGCGACAGCATTTTTACCTAAAACATCGTAGGCGACCTTTAGTAAAAACGTTGAATCGACACCACCCGAAAAGGCCACTGCGACACTTTCCAGTTCGGCTAAGTAATCTTTCAAAGCTTGATATTTATTAGTCAGGTTATCCATAATACACTCCTTAAAATATTAATCATATATAGTTACTATGATTAATATTTTATGCTACTTTCAATCCATTGTCAAGCTTGATTATCGGGAATAAATGGCATAAATCAGGGAATTATTTTACTTTGCAGCCAGCATTTAAAGAACGGATGGAGAATCTGGAAATGATATAAATTACAATCGATTTATGTTATTTGAAATCGATATTTTTAATAGCAATAACTTGAATGGTCTTGAATTTCTTTCCCGATGTTGATAAAAATATTTAATCATGTATACTGTTAGCAATGGTTTAATGAATTAAACCATTGAACGGAGGAATGGCTTTGCAAGATATGGGTAAAGAGCAAAAAGCACTCATTGAGAATTTCAAAGATTGTCAACCACTGCTCACCGCCATCGGTGACCAAACGCGGCAGTTAATTATTGTAGCAATTATGGAAAGTGGGTGCTATCCCGGCATTCGGGTAGGGGAAATTACAAAAAAAGTTAATCTGTCTCGACCAGCGGTATCTCATCATATCAAAATTCTGATGGATGCAAAAATTGTTAACGTCAATAAGCAGGGAACTATGAATTTTTATTATCTGGATCCAGGAAAAAGCAAGTTATTTGACTTGAAAAAATTGGTAAAACATATCGACCTTTTAATGGGTCAGTGCAAATAAGTTATAGAATAAAAAATAAAGGAGAAGAACATGATATTTTATTTTACAGGAACAGGTAATTCGTTGTATGCAGCAAAGAAAATTGGTGTTGAGCTTGGAGAACCACTCATTGACATAACTGCTGCTATGAAAGAGAAATCATTTAGCTATACGCTTTCAGGCGATGAAAAGATTGGCTTTGTTTTCCCGGTTTATTTTTATGGGGTGCCTTCCATTGTGGCAGATTTTATTGCTGAACTGAAAGTTGAACAAATTCAGGAAGGGGGACTAAAACCGTATGTATTTGGAGTGGTGACATGCGGTGGCGGGATGGGCGGAACACCGAAAATGCTGGAAGACTTGTTGGAAAAACAGGGCTTACCGCTCAGTGCATCATTTGAACTCAAGATGGCCAGCAATTATATAATGATGTATCAGCCAACGGGACCAGATCTGCAAAAGAAAATTCAGATCTCAACAGATAAAAAATTAGTCGATATTATTGCCGTCATTTCAAAAAATAAGAAGGATGATGAAAGTAAGCGAAAAAAATCATTTTTGACCAGCGTGGCCTATCCACTTTATATGCATGGCCGAAAAACCAGACTTTTTTATGCTGATGAAAAGTGTAATGGCTGTGGGAAGTGCGCAAAAGTCTGTCCGGTTTCTGCTATTCAAATGGAGGCGAACAAACCGGTTTGGACGAAGAAACAATGTACCCACTGCACCGCCTGTATCAATCGCTGTCCACAGGAAGCCATCCAGTATGGCAAGAAAACCTTAAAGTGGCGACGATTTGAAAATCCAATCCTAAAATAATTAAGATTTGTCGAAATATTCGTCTTCTTTCTTGACAGTTTGAACCAATACAAATAAAATAAGAGATATAGAATAAAATGACATTAAAGTAAGATTGATTCTATAATG
>JAKLQL010000399.1 GCA_022013395.1 Acetobacterium sp. | reverse complement strand
CTTAGTTAAAATAAATGATTAGAGCAAAACCGAGCTATCCTTATCTTACCTTTAATTAAGAATATGGTCAAGTTAGATTTGGCAAAACTGAAGCTTCAAGTCAATTAAACTGAACTAAAAAGACAGGAAATGGAACAAAAATGGACTTAACTAATTAGATACCCTTAAAAAATTCCGGTAATCGTCACATTGAGAAATTCACGATCACTGAGACAGATTTCATAAGGTGGGATTTCAAGATCATCTTTTTTAAAGATTCGAACGGTGGGTCGCATCGAAAAGCTTTCGTAATTTTTTAGGACAATGCCAGAGAGCCCATTGCTTAATAAAACACAGGTGCCAATGGGATAAGGCGCGATTTTTCGAACGAAAATATTAACGAGATCCGGGTCGAAAAGCGAATGGGAGCAGCCCATGATATACTCGATGACTTCAGAAGGAATAATGGCCTTGCGATAGGGACGATCCGAGGTCATGGCATCATAAACGTCAGCGATTGAGATAATTCTGCCGAAAAGTGAAATCTCTTCTTCCTTTAAATTATTGGGATAACCGCCACCGCCGAACTTTTCATGATGTTCGAGGATGCCAATACGAGAAGACATGTTAACGTTAGAAACTTTTTTAATATACTCATACCCCAAAATTGAGTGGTTTTGCATTTCTTCGGATTCATCCGCGGATAGAACAGCCTCTTTACAAAGGATGTCTTTTTTTACAAAGACTTTTCCAATATCATGAAGAATGGCACCAAAGCCCAATTCGCATAGTTGTTCTTTGCGAAGCCCCAGAGCGGAGCCAAGAACAATTGACAAAACAGCTACATTGACAGAATGGTAATAAGTATAGTCGTCAAAAACTTTCAGGTCAACCATATTGATTACCATACTGCTATTATTCAGAATCTCCTCGACGATGGACTCGATCTGTTGCTGCATTTCTTTAAAATCTTTAATGCCGCGCTGATGTTCAGTAGAAATGAATACATTTTTTATGCATTTTACTGTTTTAGCCCGCACCCGGTCAGTAATAATGCCGATTATCTGAATATCTTTCGATAAGTCATCTTCTACATAAATACCATTAAAGTTAAGTTTTTCAATGCTTTTTATATATTCTCTGGTGAGAACGGTGTTTTTAGCCAATATTAATTCGCCATGTTCCCCCCACAGGTTATTGCCTAACATCATTCCTTCACGCAGACAAAATAATGGTACATATCTCATGGTGCTTCCTCCCGAAAAATTGACCTCTGTTTGGTCTGAACTTAAGTATTTATTATACCTATAAGACGGCACCATTGGCAATGGAAATTTATTGGTAGAAGATGATAAAAGAGCGGTAATTTAAAAAAATTAAGGGTATTATAATTTTTATTCAGAATTTTATCCTTATTTTGGAGGAATTCGGTTATCCTTATTTATACCATGACATTTTTGCTCAGGCGTTGACAGACAAAAAATGTGATGATACCATGAAACAACTAGAATATTTTAAAGAGGAATATGTGATGAAGACAATAAGAGTATGTGTTGGCAGTTCCTGTCATGTGAATGGATCTTATAAGGTAGTTCAAGCATTAAATCAGATCATTGACCAGCGGGGACTTAAGAATGATGTTGAATTGGTCGGATCATTTTGCATGGGAAAATGCACAGAGGGGGTTGCTGTCGAATGTGATAACATCATCTATGCCGTTTCAGCTGAAAATGTGGAAGAAATTTTCGAAAAAATATGGGGGAAAACTAATTGAGTATCATCAATTTTTCAAAAGAGAAATGTCGTAATTGTTATAAATGTATTCGGAATTGTCCAGTCAAGGCGATTAAGTTAAAGGACAAACATGCTCAAATTATCCAATCGATGTGTATTGGCTGTGGCATTTGTATTGCCACCTGTCCCCATAATGCTAAAGAAATTCACAGTGATGTCAAAACAATCAAGGAATGGCTAAAAACAGAACAGGTCGTTTTGAGCTTGTCCGCTGTTTTTCCGACGGCTTACTACCTGGATCATCCCAGACAGTATCTGGGGATAGTAGATTTCAATCAGATTTTTAATCCCTGCACAGGATGAGGAAATCACAAACTTTTTATCGCTGTAATACTCTTTGGCAT
>JAKLQL010000398.1 GCA_022013395.1 Acetobacterium sp. | reverse complement strand
ACCACGGTAATAAATCAGGATGTGATTGTTCAGGCTGATGGTGTAATTCTTCAGAATATGCAGATAAAGGGGAACTTGATCATTTCAGAAGCAGTCAAAGATGGTGCCGTTACTTTGAACAACGTAACTGTTGAGGGGAAAACCTATGTGCGCGGCGGCGGCGAGAACAGTATCCATATTAATGGCGGCGATTATAATACGGTTACGGTTCAAAGTACTTATAATGGCAAGATCCGGATTGTCGCAACGAATGCGGCAGGTCTGGATATTGTTGTAGCGGATGATGTTTCCAGTGATGAGATTATCTTAGAAGGTACATTTGATACGGTGCTGGTTGACGCACCAAAGGTAAAAATTACATCGCTGAGTACAACAGTTATTAATAAAATGACAGTTAGTGAGGAAGGCGCTGGCAGTACGTTAACCCTTGAAACAGGATCCCGATTGGATTATGTAGTATTGGATGGGAAAGCGGATATTAAAGGCAAGGGGCGTGTTGTCTCGGCGTATGTGAACGCCGACAGTGTTACCTATGAGCTTGAACCTGAAAGCCTGACGGTTTCTTCGAAGGTTAAGATTCAGCCGAAAGCACCGGACCCGATTTTGGTGACGAGTATTAATGTCACCAGTGCGAACAATGTGACCACTGTGGCTAAAGGAAGTAAATTACAGATGACTGCGACCGTTAAACCAACCGAGGCATCAAATCCCAAAATTACCTGGTCGGTTACGAATGGATCAGGAGCGGCCAGTATCAGCAGCACCGGTCTACTCACTGCCGAGACCACCGGGATTATAACCGTAAAAGCGACAGCGACTGATGGGTCAGGTAAGGTTGGCGAAAAAATGCTGACGGTTAATACCCAGGCAGATCCTGAATTGACAACTGTTACAACGATCGAGCAGGGTAAACTTAACCCGGATGTTATCATCAAACTTGCGTATGATACATTTACAACTGACGCTGCTTTAGTCACGAACTGGACTGGTAATTTTGGAACAACAGAATTAACAATTGGTTCTGTGACCAAAGACAGTACCACCCAGGTTACTGTTCATTTAACTGGAACAGCCAAGCGGGGCGATATAAAAATCCAGGCGAAAGCGAGTGCTCTTAACCGAGGTGTTGCGAGTAATGAAATGCCACTCACAGTTCCAGGGATAACGGTGACCGGTGTCAGCATCACTGGAAATGCCATTGTTGGATCAACCCTGACGGCGGCTACAACACCTGCTGAGGCAACCGTGTCATACAAGTGGCAACGGGCGGATTCCGTTGGTGGCACATACACGGATATTGCTGGTGCAACAGCCAATACATATAAGCCAGTTATTTCTGATGAAGGCAAGTTTATTAAGGTCGCGGTAACGGGAACCGGGAAATATTCAGAAACGGTAATCAGTACCGCCACCAGTGCAGTAGCGGGGGTTACCATTACCGCGGCTACTGATGGGAGTATCGTTGAAGGAGCTGAAAACAACGAAGTACTGACAGTAACCGCAACGAATGACACCTTTGTCCAATCAAAAATTGATACAACCAATATCACAATGACTGGTTTACCAGAAGGCATCACAGTCGGTAGTGTCCTGTATATCGATTCAACACATATCACCATTACGCTTTCTGGAAATTCCACAAAAGATTATGATGAAAATGTCGTGGCAACGGTTCAGGTTGCCGCAGTGTCCTTTACAAATGGTGGAGTTGCCAAAAATGCGTCGGTAACCTTTATTGCCGTAAAAGAAAGTGCTCTGGTTACACCGACAGCTGGAGTCGTTGATGACGCAAATAACACCTTTGGCTGGACATACAACGCAACTCAAAAAAATGCAACTGATTATGAATACAGCGTTGATGGTGGAACGACCTGGACGATCTGTACGGCCAATCCACAGACGGGTATATCTGGAGCTTACGCGGCCGGAAAAGTACAGGTTCGAGCAAAAGCAACGCTGCGCCAACCAGCCAGTGCAGCCCTGGAATCAACAGCCGCATTTACTTTGCCCACAGCATCAATCGCGGTAACGACAAGTGTTCCAATCACCGAAGGTGCAGAGTCTGGTAAAGTACTTAATGTTGCATTGAGTAATGATACCCTCATCCAGGCACAAGTGATTTCAGCTAACGTCACGCTGACTGGATCGCCAGCAGGTGTAACGATCGGCGGAGTGAGTTATGTGGATGCAACACACCTGAACATTACCCTTTCAGGGAACGCAACGGGTGATTATGATACTAATATAAATGTAGCGGTATCAGTTGGTGCGGCGGCTTTGGCCCGTGGAACAAAACTGGATACAACGGTTACCTTCATTGCAACGGTTGAACCGGCATTGACGCCACCAACTTCGTTAATCATTGATGATACGAATAATTGGTTCAATTGGACAAATAATCTAAGTCAGACAAGTCCAACTGATTATGAATATAGCCTGGACAGTGGGGCGACATGGAAAACCTGTGATTCAAAACCTCAAACTGGGATTGTAGGAGGATACGCAACCGGAACAGTTCATCTGCGAACCAAGGCAACCGTGAAATACCCTGCCAGTGCTGCGATTGTTTCAGGTTCAGCATTTACCCCAACAGCAGCGTCTGGATTAACAGTGTCGGTAGCGTCAAAGAGTACCCCTGAGAGCGGTAAGGTTAATCTGACAATTGCCCAAGCAGCACAAAGCGGTACATTTAAAATATATTATCGCGCTGTATCGACTGATCCGTCAACGCCAAATATCGGCGATTTGATTATACCGGCACAGTGGATTGAAAATACGAATGGGACAGCAGCATTTGAGATATCGGCGACGGATGGAAAATATGTTGAGGCCGTAGAAGTGACAATTGCGGATAACCGAATTACCAAATGGGGTAAAACAGGGCCGACAGAAGATAGTTACATTCCGCCAGCACCAGCATATACGATCGATTACGCGAATGAAAGAACCGTTCAAAATATTCCAAGCACAGTTGAATATGATGATAATAATAGTTTCTCATCACCTTCACTTGGAACGGGTACCCCAGTAACGTTAGTGCCAGGTACAGTCACTTATTTTAGAGTCAAAGCAATCGGGCTTGACCCAGTGGGACTGATTCAAACATTGACTGCACCAGTAAGATCAAGTGCGCCAAGTAGCAGTGTTAACTATAGCGTTGCTACAAAAACAGTAACCGGCTTAGGTTCGACTTATGAATACAGCGTCAGTGGCGGTTCGTACACAACAACAGCCTCCAGTGTCAGTTTTTCTGTAGGTGATATCACAGTTAGAACAAAAGCCACATCATCAGCATTTGCTTCGTTACCGGAGACAATTGGTACAATTGCAGCACCAGCAAGCGCCCCGATTGTTACCTTGGATAAGAATATTATAGCAACTGCAAAGTTTATGATGGGTGGGTCGCAGGTGACAACGGCACAAGGCTTGGAATACAGTATCAACGGAACCGATTATATTCCAATTATCTCAAGTCTTACAATTGATGCAGCTAATGCTGCGAATGCAACTGTTCTGGCACGAACTGCGGCTACCGAATCTGCGCTGGCAAGCTTAGCTACAGGTGACCTTAATTAAACAAAATAATAGTTAATTTTTGCAAAAGAAGCTCTTTAAGGGCTTCTTTTGTCTTTGAGCCTTAAAATAACAGACGATTTTAGATATTTAAAAATTAAAAACTTCCTGACTGGTGAATCTCTTGAAAAAACCTAAATAAACGTGTAAAATAGTCGATATAGTAACTAGACAAAAAACAATCAATTGAGCGGTAAGACGACGATAAAATAAAGGAGAACGAAAGTGAAAAATGGAAGGAATTTAATTATGAAAAAATCGGTTGCAACAGCAGTGATGGCGGTTTTTTTGTTTTCGATAGCATTGCCATCGAGTGCCTTTGCACAAGATGAAATGACCACCACGGCGATAGTGGGTGTGGAATATAAAACCCATATTCAGGACAAGGGGTGGGAATCTGTTTGGAAAACAAATGGAGAAATTTCAGGAACAGTGGGTGAAGGAAAACGACTGGAAGCACTGGAAGTTCAATTATCAGGGGATTTTCCAAGTAGTGCTTCAATAGAAACCTATGTTCACGTTCAAAACCGCGGAAATTTGGGTCCTTTTTACATGGGTAGTGATGCCGGCACTGAAGGCGCGGGGTTACGGCTGGAAAGTATCCGGCTGGTACTTAACAATGTGTCAGGCTATATTCTAAAATATAATGTTCAAGTGCAGAACAAAGGCTGGCTAAGAAACGAAACAGACGATTCAACCTGGTTTCAAAGCGGCGAAACGGCCGGGACTGCTGGCGAAGGGCTTCGCCTTGAAGGCATCAGAATAAAGCTGGTACAGGTAAATGCGGCCTATGAAGCCTATCTTGCAGCATTGGCGGCTGTCAGTGAAGACGATTATACCGTCGCCTCATGGGATACCTATCAGAATGTTGTGAATGCCAATACGGTTAGAACAACAGATTCGACAACAACTATTAACAGGGCAACAACTGCAATCCAGGCAGCTCAGAAAAATCTGGTAAAAGGTAAAAATTTAACTGCTTATAAAGCTGCTTTGGCTGCAGTTAGTGAAGTGGAATACATTCAAGATACCTGGGATACATATATGGAAGTCGTTAACGCGAATGTAGTGACTCAGGCAAACACGCAAATCGAAATAAATGAAGCCACAAATAACATCCTATTAGCTCAAAAGCAACTTCAAAAAAAGGTAGACCTGACAAAGTATCGTCAGGCGGTTGATTCGGTAAGAGTTGCGGATTACGCATCGGATTCTTGGGTAGCTTATCAAAAAATATTGGCAGCTTATCAAATGACAGAAAACAACTCTCAAGAAGAAGTGGATAATGCAACAACTAAGATTGTTGAAGCACAGAAAAAAATGGCGCGAAAGTTTGATTTTACCGCCTATAAGGCGCTTTTAGCAGCTGTCAAGGAAGATGACTATACGACCATTTCCTGGACCGCCTATCAGAAAACTGTCGATGCTAATTACATCGATACCGAACATCTCAGTGAAGATGCCACCCAAACAGCCGTAGAGAAGGCGATCAAAGCAATCGAAGTGACACAAAAATTATTGGTTAAAGCCGGCGATTTAACTGTCTACGAAGCAGTGGTTGAAGCGGCCCAAAAAGATGATTATATGGCGAAATCCTGGACAACGTATCAAAAAGTCCTGGATGCCAATAAAATGACGAAGAACAACACCCAGGCTGAAATTGATGCGGCAATAGTAAAAATCATCGCTGCACAGAAGAAGTTACTACCGGCAGGAGATTTAGCTGAATATGAAGCGACCTTGGCAAAGGTTGATGAAGCTGATTATACCTCAAAATCATGGGAAGCTTACCAGAAAATTGTGAAATTAAATGCAGTAACCGCTGGCAGCGGTCAAGATGCGATCAACACGGCTGTTGAAAAGATCACAATAGCGCAGACGGCCTTGATAAAAAAAGGCGATCTGACAGAATATCAGATCTTATTAAGTTCAAAAACAGAAGAAAACTATACTACAGCATCTTGGGCGGCTTATCAAAAAGTGGTCAAAGCGAATGTAATGACAACCGACAACTCAAAGGATGAAATCAATGCCGCCATTAAAAAAATCGAAACAGCACAAGGCAACTTAGCGGCAAAAGGTCAGATTGGCGTTTATAATGATTTAGTCAATTCATTCAAAGAAGAATTATATACCTCGGCATCTTGGGCAACCTTTAAAAAGGTGTTGGATGCCAATGAAATGAGCACGGACAACAATGACACAGAGATCAAAGCAGCTGCAAGTAAAATCAAAGCTGCGGCCAGCAAGCTAGTGTTTAAAGTGACTGCTGATGATTATGCTGCTTACGAAAAAATATTCAATGAAAAAAATGAAGATCTCTATACTGTTGCAAGTTGGACTATTTATAAAAAAGTCTTAATGTCCAATATTATGACAAGAGATAGTTCCAAGGTTCAGGTTGAAGCAGCAGTGAATAAAATTAGAGCCGCTCAGTTCAATCTGGTTATAAAGGGTGATCTCACAGCCTATAACGCTGCCTTAAATACCTATAAAGATAAAGAAGCGGAATCTACCACCACTTCTTGGACAGCCTATCAAAAAGTTGTCACGACCAATGTCATGACTTCAGAAAACAGTAAATCTCAGATTGAACTGGCTACCGCTAAAATTGTTGCAGCAGGTAATAATTTGGTAAAAGGTACCGATCTGAAGTACTATAAAGAGCTTCTGGGATT
>JAKLQL010000397.1 GCA_022013395.1 Acetobacterium sp. | reverse complement strand
GGGATAAAGAGGCGCTTGTCGAACTCGGTCGACAATTCCATGAAATGGGCTTTACCATTCATGGAGCCGTGGGAACGGCGCTGATTCTCAATGAAAACAATATCCCCACCAAGGTGGTTCGCCGTCTGGCCGAAAGCAAGCCAAACATTGGCGATCTCATCGAAAGTGGCAAGCTGAACTACGTGATTTCGACCTCAAGCAAGGGTCGGATGCCTCATCATGATGATGTGCGGATGCGACGAAAATGTGTGGAAACCTCCATTGCCCTGCTGACTTCTTTAGACACGGCTCAAGCCTTGCTGGATTGCTTAAAATCCAACCGGACCATGGCCGAAATAGAATTGGTGGATATTAAAGAAATCCGCTAAATTTAGCTGTCTTTTAACAAAAGAACTTATTCAATTACGTTGAATAAGTTCTTTTTATTTGGTAGAATGAAAGAACTATACACATTTAAAAGAGTGACGAGAAAGGATGGCAGATGAAAGTAAAGTCTAAAACGATTAAAGCAAGCTTTATTGGTATTTTAACTGTTGTTCTTTTTTTTGTTTTGAGCTGGTATTATGTATCCTTGATTAATCATGCGCTGAGAGAGCAAACTTTTTTATATCTTTCAGAGTTGGGAAGTCGGGGGGCCGATCTGGTTGAGTCCAAAGTGACTAATGAGCTGGAAAATCTGAAAACCACCAGTAAACTCATTGAAGCCAGCGGCAATTTTGATCAAAATCAAATGCTGAGTTTGATCAAATTACAGGTCGCTGAGGGTCATTATAAACGGATGGCGATTGCTCTGCCCAATGGGGATGCGCTGACAACCGATGGCGTGCACTTAAATGTAAGTGATCGAGCTTATTTTCAGGAGGCCATTAAAGGCAACGCAGCTGTGTCTGATACCATCAACGATTATACCGATAACAAACCCATCAATGTTTATGCCGCCCCTATTTTTCGTGGCAATGAGGTGGTAGGCTTAGTTTTGGCTTCGGTGAATACTGAAGATTTGAAAAGCTATCTGGAGGTAGGGAGTTTTTCTAATCAGGGGTACTCCTATATTGTTAAAGCTAATGGGGATGAGGTCATTTCATCGCTTCATCCGAATAGTGTGGGCGCGTTTGAAAATATGTTCGATGTGCTGGTATTGGGAAAAATGAAAGATGGCGATGATCTGGCAACGATCAAACAAAAAATGGCGCTAAGAGAAAATGGAAATTTTTCTGCGCTTTATGCAGGTCTGGAACGCCATACTATTTACCAGTCGTTGACGATTAATGACTGGTACATGATGACGGTGGTCCCTACCCAGGTGGTTAGCGCCCAAACCAAACAAATCAGCTGGTATTCTTTTATGTTGATTGCAGCAGCCTTATTCGCAATTACCTTATTATTTATTGTGGTTCTTATTTTTCAGTATCGGTCAAAGAAACGACTCGAACGGATTGCCTATGTGGATGAAGTCACCGGGGGAAATAACTGGCAAAAATTCAAGTTGGAAGCTACCGAAATTCTGGAGTCAAAAAATCTGAATGATTGTGCCTTATTAACCTTTGATATTGATCGGTTTCGTTTTATTAATGAAGAATACGGTCATGAAAAAGGTGATGAAGTCCTCCAGATGGTGGTGGGCATTTTAAGGACGCGGATGGGAAAACAGGAAAGTTACGCCCGGGTATCGGGGGATCACTTTGCGATTCTTTGCGTCTGTGATAGCCGAGATAAAATAACCCGGCGGATCAAAGGATTTGTGCGGGTTTTAAATATCGAGCGAGAAGCGATTGGCATCAAAGAGCGGCTTTCCTGCCATTTTGGAATATACATCATTGAAGATAAAAAGGGTAATCTGGAAAAAATCAGAGAAAAAGCCAATATGGCCAGAATTGCTGCCAAAACCGCCGAGAACAACCGCTGGTTCTTTTATTCAGATGCCTTTCGGAAAAAAATCGGCGATGAAAAAGAAATCATCGATCAAATGGAAGATGCGTTGGAAAACAATGAGTTTGAGATGTATCTTCAACCCAAGTACAATCTGCATATCAATGATTATTGCGGCTGCGAAGCGCTGGTTCGCTGGCGACACCCTCAAAAAGGGCTAATCTCTCCAGGGGAATTTATTCCCATTTTTGAACAAACCGGGTTTATTAAAAAGTTGGATATGTTTATGCTGGAAGAGGTTTGTAAAATTCTAAAAAGCTGGGAAGATAAAAAACACCCGGAAATATCGATTTCGGTAAATATTTCCCGAAAAAATCTCAAGCAAACTAGCTTTATTGAAAGTGTTCTAAATATTACCAATCAGTATCGGATCAATCGGGGGCGTCTGGAAATAGAACTCACCGAATCTAGTATTTTTGAAGATGTGGATCGGATGATTGAGGTCGGAGAAGCCTTTCGGAAGTATGGTTTTAAAATGGCCATGGATGATTTTGGATCTGGCTATTCTTCAATTAATTTATTGGGAAATCTCCCCCTGGATGTGATTAAGATGGATCAGGGTTTTTTTAACAGTCAGCTCAATCCTGAACAAAATCATATTGTGGTCGAGTCCACCATCAATATGATCAAAAAACTGGGGATGACAGTCGTTGCCGAAGGGATAGAGACAGCAGCAGAGGTCGAAATGTTAAGAGCATTAGGCTGTGATATTATTCAGGGTTACTATTTTGGAAAACCAATGTCGGTTAATGCATTTGAAAAACAAATTTTACAACAATTGATCTTAGTGGAAGAGGGAACGCATGGAAACTAAAAATATTCGGATCGGCGATATTCTCATCAATGCTGGTTTTATCAAGGAAGAACAGCTTCAGGAAGCCTTGGCCTATCAGAAGGTTGATAAAAGCAAACGGCTGGGGGCCATTCTGGTTGACTATGGCTATGTAACAGAGGCTCAATTGCTGGAGGCATTATCCAAACGACTGAATGTCCTGGTGCTTGATTTGCGAGATACAGTCATCGATCTGGAGGCCGCCGGGAAAATTCCCCAAAATATTGCGTTTAAATACACGCTGATTCCGATTGGCGAAGAAAACAATCATCTGGTGGTGGCCATGAATGATCCGCTGGATTTTTATGCCATCGAGGATTTGCGCCTGATTACCAATATGAGCATCGACGTGGTTTTAGCCACCCGGGAAGTGATTTTGGAGGCTATTCGCAAATCCTATACCGAAATTGAAGCCCGAAAGGCGGCATCGGCTGCTAATAAAACAGTTGAAGGCAGCAGCCTCTCATTTGTGGAGGATATTCTCACCAATGTGGGCGATGCGCCGATTGTCAACCTGGTTAATTCCGTGCTGCTAAAAGGCCATAATGCAGGGGCCAGTGATATTCATATCGAACCCTTCGAGAAGGAAACGATTATCCGACTACGTGTCGATGGTCTGATTGTCGATTATCTGACTTTGGCCAATAACCTCCATCAGTCCTTAATTGCCCGAATTAAGATCCTGTCAAATTTGGACATTGCCGAACGACGAGTCCCCCAGGATGGTCATTTTAGGATCCGGATCGACGGCGTTGAAATGAATGTCCGAAGCTCCAGCATCCCCACGGTTTATGGGGAAAAAATGGTGATGCGTTTCTTAAGCATGAATGTGCCATTGGATCATGCCGG
>JAKLQL010000396.1 GCA_022013395.1 Acetobacterium sp. | reverse complement strand
TTATGCGTCTGCAAGCATTTTGGCAACAACACCAGAACCAACGGTTCGGCCGCCTTCACGAATTGCAAAACGTAAGCCTTCTTCGATCGCGATTGGCGTGATCAAAGTGATTTCCATTTGCACGTTATCGCCAGGCATTACCATTTCAACGCCTTCTGGTAATTTGATGATACCAGTTACGTCCGTTGTTCTGAAGTAGAACTGTGGTCGATAGCCATCAAAGAATGGAGTATGACGTCCGCCTTCTTCTTTGGTTAATACATATACTTCTGATTGATAATGGGTATGTGGTTTGATGGAACCTGGTTTAGCCAGTACCTGACCACGTTCGATTTGAGTACGGTCAACCCCACGCAATAATGCGCCGACGTTGTCGCCTGATCGACCTTCGTCCAGTAATTTTCGGAACATTTCGATTCCGGTAACAACTGTTTTTCGAACATCATGGATTCCGACGATTTCAACTTCTTCGCCAACTTTGACAATCCCACGTTCAATACGTCCGGTTGCAACAGTTCCACGACCAGTGATTGAGAAAACATCTTCAACTGGCATCAGGAATGGTTTGTCGGTATCACGAACTGGATCTGGGATCCAGGTATCAACAGCGGTCATCAGGTCAACAATTTTGTCTCCCCATGGGCCGTCTGGATCTTCTAAAGCGCGTAAAGCAGATCCGGCAACGATTGGTGTATCATCGCCTGGGAAATCATATTCGTCAAGCAGTTCGCGAACTTCCATTTCGACTAATTCCAGTAATTCTTCATCATCAACCATGTCTACTTTATTTAAGAAAACAACGATGTATGGTACGCCTACCTGACGGCTTAACAGGATATGTTCACGGGTCTGAGGCATTGGACCATCAGCAGCACTAACAACCAGGATCGCACCATCCATTTGCGCAGCACCGGTGATCATGTTCTTAACATAATCGGCATGGCCCGGGCAGTCAACGTGAGCATAGTGACGAGCGGCAGTTTCATATTCAACGTGAGCAGTGGAAATAGTGATTCCACGTTCTCTTTCTTCTGGGGCTTTATCGATATTTTCGAATGCTACGGCTTCGCCGGTTCCAAATCGCTTGTTTAATACAGATGTGATTGCCGCGGTTAATGTTGTTTTACCATGATCGACGTGACCAATTGTTCCAACATTTACGTGGGGCTTATTTCTTTCAAATTTTGACTTTGCCATTTGTTCTTCTCCTTAAAATTTATTTTATAGCTGTGCTATTATTTACGACCTTCAATTATTTCTTCTGAAATATATTTAGGTACTGCTTCGTAGTGTGAGAACTGCATGGTGTAAACGCCACGACCCTGAGTTTTACTTCTTAGGGTTGTTGCATAACCAAACATTTCTGATAGTGGTACCATTCCTTTAATGATCTGTGCACCACCACGCATTTCCATTCCATCGATACGACCACGTCGCGAGCTGATATCGCCCATAACGTCGCCCATGTATTCTTCTGGAATAACAATTTCAAGTTTAAAGACTGGTTCTAAGATAACAGGATCTGCTTTTCTCATCCCATTTTTAAACGCCATCGAACCGGCAACCTTAAAGGCCATTTCTGATGAATCCACGTCATGGTATGATCCGTCATAAACGATAACCTTAAGATCCAATACTGGATAGCCGGCTAAAACACCGTTACGCATTGCTTCTTCGATCCCTTGATTAATTGGGTTAATAAATTCTTTTGGAATCGATCCCCCAACGGTCTTGTTTTCGAAGATATATCCAGTACCAGGTTCAACTGGCTCCATCCGGATGAGACAATGACCATATTGACCACGACCACCCGATTGACGAGCAAATTTACCTTCAGCATCAACTGCTTTGGTAATGGATTCTTTATAAGCTACCTGAGGTGCGCCGACGTTCGCTTCAACCTTAAATTCTCGCAGCATCCGGTCAACAATAATGTCAAGGTGAAGTTCACCCATTCCTGAGATGATTGTTTGTCCGGTTTCTTCATCAGTACGCATTCTGAAAGTTGGATCTTCTTCAGAAAGTTTTGCTAAAGCGGTACTCATTTTTTCCTGGCCAGCTTTTGTTTTAGGTTCAATCGCAACATGGATTACCGGTTCCGGGAATTCCATGGACTCAAGAATAATGGGCGCTTTGTCAGTACACAGGGTATCCCCAGTTGAAGTATCTTTCAAACCAACCGCAGCAGCAATGTCCCCTGTATAAACAGTGTTAATTTCTTCACGATGGTTGGCATGCATTTGCAGGATCCGACCCAAACGTTCTCTTTTACCTTTAGATGAGTTGTAAATATAAGAACCAGATTCAATGGTTCCGGAATATACTCTAAAGAATGCCAGTTTCCCGACAAATGGATCGGTCATGATTTTAAATGCCAGTGCCGAGAATGGTTCATCATCACTTGCTTTTCGGCTGTCTTCTTCGCCGGTTTCTGGGTTGATTCCGACAATAGCCGGAACATCCAGTGGGCAGGGCATATAATCAACAATCGCATCCAAAACTAATTGAACGCCTTTGTTTTTATAAGAAGAACCACAGACAACTGGGATAATGTCAACATGCAATGTTGCCAGACGAATAGCGGCTTTCAGTTCATCAAGACCAACTTCTTCGCCTTCAAGGAATTTTTCCATGATGCTTTCGTCGTAATCAGAAATAGACTCAATTAATTTTTCGCGGTACTCGTCAGCCAGCTCGCGCATGTCTTCAGGAATATCGATAATTTCAATTTCTTCGCCTAAATCATCTTTATAGATCATGGCTTTCATAATCAGGAGATCGATGATCCCCACAAAGTCACTTTCTTTGCCAATAGGTAATTGAATTGGAACAGGATTCGTGCTTAAACGATCCTCCATCATCTTCAGTACATTATAAAAATCGGCTCCAGTAATGTCCATTTTATTGATATAAGCCATTCTGGGAACATGATATTTATCGGCTTGACGCCATACTGTTTCTGATTGAGGTTCAACGCCACCTTTTGCACAAAAAACAGCTACCGCTCCATCAAGAACTCTCAGTGATCGTTCTACTTCAACGGTGAAATCAACGTGGCCTGGTGTATCAATGATATTGATACGATTGTTGTTCCAGAAACACGTGGTTGCTGCCGAGGTAATGGTTATACCTCTTTCTTGTTCCTGCTCCATCCAGTCCATTTGAGAAACCCCATCATGGGTTTCTCCAATTTTATGGATTTTTCCGGAATAAAACAGGATTCTTTCTGTGGTAGTGGTTTTTCCTGCATCAATATGTGCCATAATACCTATATTTCTTGTTTTTGCTAAACTATAATCTCTTGACACAGATGCTTTCCTCTCTTATTTCTAAATCTAAACAACGATTACCAACGATAATGTGCAAAAGCTTTATTGGCTTCTGCCATGGCGTGGGTATCATCTTTTTTCTTGACGGCTGCACCACTATTATTGAGTGCATCCATAATTTCTCCAGCTAAACGATCCTTCATTGTTTTTTCAGATCTTTTTCTTGAGTAATTAACTAACCAACGAAGCCCTAAAGCTTGTTTACGTTCAGTTCTGATTTCCATTGGCACTTGGTAGGTTGCCCCACCAACGCGGCGTGCTTTAACTTCTAAAACAGGTGTGATATTAGCCAATGCTTCCCGGAATGCTTCCAGGGCATCTTTGCCAGTTTTTTCAGTAACTTTTTCAAATGCATCGTAAACGATTTTTTGGGCAACACCTTTTTTCCCATCTAACATGATATTATTGACTAACTTCGTTACAACAATATCTCCGTATATAGGATCAGGTAAAACTTCTCTTTTTGGAACAGGTCCTTTTCTAGGCACTTTACTTCCCTCCTTAACATTTTTATGTTCATCGGTACTCGACATCCAACGTTTCGTTGTTGTGCGTATAGCGTCTCTAACATATATTTGGTCTCGATCAATTTAAATAACGAGCGCTTGAATATGCAGCACTATGCACTACTACTTTTTAGGCTTTTTAGCCCCGTATTTGGATCGAGCTTGTCTACGAGCGTCAACACCAGCGGTATCAAGCGCACCACGGATAATTTTGTAACGAACCCCTGGTAAATCCTTGACACGACCACCTTTAATTAGAACAATACTATGTTCTTGTAAGTTATGGCCAACACCTGGAATATAGGCTGTTACTTCCATTCCGTTAACGAGACGAACTCTGGCAATTTTTCTTAACGCAGAGTTTGGTTTCTTTGGTGTGGATGTTCTAACTGCTGTACATACGCCTCTTTTTTGAGGGTTTGCTTTCAACGCTGGAGTTTTTGTTTTATCTTCCATGCGTTTTCTTCCTTTTTTTACAAGCTGATTAATTGTAGGCATTTAGTCCTGCACCTCCTTTTAATATTAATATATCAATAATCGAAACGATTATTAATGACTTAGTTAGAACCGGGGTGTTAAATAACCACCCCGATTCTGATTATTTTATTATCGCAATGACAGCGGCTGCCCGATCAATCCCGCCAGCTTTTCCCAGGCCAACCTTAGTTTCAACCCGTTCTACCGTGATCTGATGGTTATTGCAACACTCTTCAATGCTTTTTTTGATACTTTCATCGGTATCTTCTGCCAAAATTACTCGGATTGCTTTTCCTTCTTTCACAGCCTTAAGAGTTTGTTTCATTCCAATCACTTTTGAAACATCAACAAATTGATTCATGGGTTCCTCCTTCTTGCTGTTCGTGTATTTCTACAAACACACCTAATAACTATACATGTTTGAGCCTTAAATGTCAAGAATTATTCTTTTGTTAAGAAATCCAAATCAAAGATATCCAAATCAGTGATGATCGCTTCATCAGTCTCTTCTTGTTCTTCTTCCACATAGGCATTTAAAATATCATCGTCAAAAACAATATCCAGAGATTCTGTTATGACATCATCTTCGATCATATCTTCATAAGTCTCTTCTTCTTCCCGTTCATAGACCAAATCAATTTCGCCATACATCTTCACGCCAGTACCAGCTGGTACCAATTGGCCGATGATAACATTTTCTTTGAGTCCAATCAGTGGATCGACTTTTCCTTTAATGGCAGCGTCGGTTAATACCCGAGTGGTTTCCTGGAAGGATGCGGCCGATAAGAATGAGTCGGTTGCCAAAGAAGCTTTGGTGATCCCCAGCAGTTCCCGGCTGGCGGTGGCTTCTTCGCCGCCGTTTTCCCGAGCAGCTTTATTTTCATCTTCAAAGTTGAAGATATCAACTAAACTGCCAGCCAGTAAGGCGGTATCTCCGGGGTTTTCAATCTTAACTTTTCTAAGCATTTGACGGATAATAACTTCCAAATGCTTATCCCCAATGTGTACCCCTTGCATACGGTAAACTTTTTGCACTTCCTGGAGCAAATATTGCTGAACATGATCAATACCCTGAATTCTTAAAATATCACTTGGGTTAATGGAACCTTCGGTGATTTCATCCCCGGCAATGACCTGATCGCCAGTATGAACCCGCAGACGCGAGCCATAAGGAATGAGGTAAACCTTCATATCCCCATCAGCCCCAGTAACAACGGCTTCGGTTTTTTTCTGGGTATCTTGTATTTCCACGCGACCGTCAATTTCTGAAATGATCGCCTGGCCTTTTGGTTTTCGGGCTTCGAAAAGCTCTTCAATACGCGGCAGACCCTGGGTAATATCATCAGCTGAGGCAACCCCACCAGTATGGAAGGTACGCATGGTCAGCTGGGTACCCGGCTCACCAATTGATTGAGCGGCAATAATACCAACTGCTTCACCAATTTCAACCGGTCGCCAGGTGGTTAAATCAACACCGTAGCATTTTTTACAGACCCCATATTTTGACTGACAATTGAAGGCCGCCCGGATTAATACTTTTTCAATACCGGCTTTATCAATATTCTGAGCCATTTCGGTGGAGATAATTTCGTTGGCTGGTGCTAATATTTCGCCTGTTTTTGGATCGGTGATGTCTTCAAACGCATAGCGCCCCACTAATCGTTCCTGCAGGGTTTCAATGATTTCGCCATGATCGTTAATGGTCGATACTTCATAACCTCGGGTTGTGCCGCAGTCATCTTCTCGAACAATAACATCCTGGCTGACATCAACCAGACGTCGGGTCAGGTAACCAGAATCGGCGGTTCGCAGAGCGGTATCCGCCAGACCTTTTCGAGCCCCATGGGTGGAGGAGAAGAACTCTAGCACGTTCAACCCTTCACGGAAGTTTGAGCGGATTGGCAATTCAATGATTCGACCACTTGGGTTGGCCATCAGACCACGCATCCCAGCTAACTGTCGAATCTGATTCTTACTACCTCGGGCTCCGGAATCGGCCATCATGTTGATTGGATTCAAATCTTCCAGATGATCGAGCAGCGCATCGGTAACTTCGTCGGTGGCTTTGTTCCAGATTTCAACAACGTTGTTATAACGTTCTTCTTCACTGATAAAACCTTGACGGTACAGGGTTAAGTTTTCTGTGATCTTATCATCGGCACGAGCCAGGATTTCATCCTTACTCTTAGGTACTTCCATATCACTAACCCCAACAGTAATGGCACCTTTGGTTGAGAATTTAAAACCTAAGCGCTTGATTTCATCCAGAACTTCAGATGTTTTAGTGGGGCCGTATTTTTTATAGCATCGCTCGATAATTTCTGACAAGACTTTTTTATTAACCTGTCGGTCAATTTCCAGGGCGAATTTTTCTTCAATGGTATCCCGTTTAACAAAACCAAGTTCCTGGGGAATAAT
>JAKLQL010000395.1 GCA_022013395.1 Acetobacterium sp. | reverse complement strand
TTGTCGTCCCTTTCACCGAGATTCAAACCAAAATAGTGGAAATGTGCCCGGATCGACAGACAACCATTATTATGCGACGCTATATGATGCGAATTGCCGAGATGATCGCCAACAACGAAGGCGCCAAAGCCATGATTACCGGGGAAAGCCTGGGTCAGGTTGCCAGTCAGACCATGGAAGGCCTGGCTGCCACCAATGCCGTGGCGGAAATGCCAGTTTTCAGACCGCTGATCGGTTTTGATAAAACTGAAATTATCAAGATTGCCGAAACCATCGGCACCTTTGAAACCTCGATCCTGCCTTACGAAGATTGCTGTACCATTTTCGTGCCTAAACATCCGGAAACCAAACCAAAGGTTTCAGAGATGCTACGTTCTGAAGAAAAAATTGCGGAAATGATGGTAGAAATGATGGCCACAGCTGTGGCAGACTCCGAAGTTGTCACACTCTAAGTTTACTTAAACCAGACCAGGCAATCATTTTGCCTGGTTTTTGTGTTATAATAAGGTATTCTATTAATCATTTTGCAAATCATTTTTAGTAATTATTCAATAAAATAAAAGGAAAAGACAATGGCAGATAATAATAAAAGTGGCATTCGCCAGAGCTATATTAAAGAACTGGATGACCTGATTGGTTATGAAATGGAAAACCAGGTTCTTTTGGATGAGTATACTTTAGAAATAATGAAACGGCTGACCCTGGCAACGAAGCGTGAAATACTGA
The DNA here is from genome assembly GCA_022013395.1 of Acetobacterium sp. Taxonomy (GTDB): domain Bacteria; phylum Bacillota; class Clostridia; order Eubacteriales; family Eubacteriaceae; genus Acetobacterium. The sequence continues at coordinate 1,220 of JAKLQL010000395.1, read as the reverse complement.
TATGTACCAATGACAAAAACCGGGTCCAGTGGGTCAATATTGGTGATGCATCTACCGTCAATATCGGCAATGCCGAGATGCTTTATCATGTTAAGGCGCTGAACAAATATCGGGTGATCCATACCCATCCCGGCGGAAATCCCCGGCTGTCCTCCGAGGATTTTTCGGCAGCCAAAAAACAGAATCTCCAATGCATCATCGCCATTGGGGTCGATGAAAAAATATCGACGGCTTTCAGTATTGGTGTGCCGGTGGTTGAAGATGATACCATGGAATACGGACAGGCGCTGTTTAAAACCCTGAAGGAACTGAATAAGTTTCCCTTGGAGCACTACATACTTTTGGCCGACCGGTTTATCAAAGATGATCCCAACAACAAATTTGATTCCGAAGATGAAGAGGAACGGGCGCTGCTGATTGGTTTGGATCTGCCCGGGAATAAAGGCGTGGAGCTGGTTGACTCCATGGAAGAACTGCGACAACTGGTAAAAACCGCCGGCGGAACCGTTCTTGAGCAAGTTTGCCAGGCCAGAAGTCAGGTTGATACCACTTTTTATGTGGGCAAGGGTAAACTTCAAGAGCTGATTAAGGTGATCCAGAATAACGATATCAACCTGATCGTCGCTAATGACGAACTGAATTCCCGCCAAATTGCCAACATTGAAGCGGCCACCGGGACAAAAACCGTAGATCGAACCACCATTATTCTGGATATTTTCGCCCGACATGCCAAAACTAAAGAAGGAAAGCTGCAGGTGGAACTGGCCCAGCAGAAATATCGGATGAGTCATTTAAAAGGATTGGGAATTGTCATGTCCCGGACCGGGGGCGGCATCGGTACCCGGGGTCCCGGCGAAAAGAAACTGGAAACCGATCGACGCCATATCCGAAAACAGTTGGAAGAACTGGAAGCCCGGATTGATCGAATCAACAAAAGCAATCAGTTGAATGCCGTTCAGCGAGAAAAAAATAAAATTAAAACCGTCAGTTTAATTGGCTATACCAATTCCGGCAAAAGCACCTTATTTAACCGGCTGACCCAAAGTGAGGTCGTAACAAAAGATGGTCTCTTTGTCACCCTGGATTCGACCCTGCGAAAGGTGGATCCGGAACATGGGGATTATCTGGTCTCAGACACCGTTGGTTTTATCGATAAACTGCCACATGATTTAATTAAGGCTTTCAAAACCACTCTGATGGAAGTGGAAACAGCGGATCTG
>JAKLQL010000394.1 GCA_022013395.1 Acetobacterium sp. | reverse complement strand
TATTAAATCAAAAGACGAAATTGAAAAGGCTTTTAAAACAGCGCTTAAAGACAAAGAAATCGGAATCATCTTTCTAACTGAAAAAGCATCCCTGATGATTGAAGAGTTGGTGTTCGAAGCCAAGAAGGAACAGTTTACCCCCCTGATCACAGTTATCCCAGATCGCTATGGCTATGCAAGAAGTGAAGGTATGATTACCCGATATATCAAAGAATCGGTAGGATTGAAGGATGTGATTAAATGATTTCAATAGAAGAAAAACTCCAGGTTTTTACCCAATCACTATTAAGTAAAGAGCGAAAAAATGGGCTAAAAATAATGACTGAAGCAAAGAACAAAAAGGCCGAACAGATCGCGGCATTTCAGGAAAGGATCACCAAAGAAAAAAAGGCCCTCGAAAATCGTAACAGTCGCTCGATCTTTCGTGACCGGAATAAAATTTTGGCGGAAGGAAAAAACAAAGCCAAAACCCTGGAACTGGAAGAACGAAATCGAATTTTATTGGATTTTAATCAACTAATTCAGACAAAAGCAAAAGAATTTTTAACGACAGCGGTTTACAGTAAGTATCTTGGCGATTGCATCAAGAGCATTCCGGAGATTTTTGGCGATAAAAAACAACTGATTGTCTTTATCAATAACCAGGATCTGATTCAACTCAAAGAATTATTTAAAAATAACCTTGCGGATTATACGGTGGAATACCGCAAGCTAACAAAGGAATCGATCGGCGGAATGATTGTTGAAGATTCAGAGCGGCTTATTTACTGTGACTTCACCGTCGAGAATTTAATCACTACAAATTATAAATACATTGGGATGACATTGAATGCGTTCATGGAAAACAGGGGGGAGTTAAATGACGGTGATCGAGCAGAATCAAGCAAAAGGAATCATTTCATCGATTAACGGGCCGGTTATTAAAGGTCGAAATATGGTTTCTTTTAAAATGCGGGAAATGGTAACCGTGGGCGAAAAAAGCCTGATTGGCGAAGTAATTGTTTTAGAAGGCGATATCGGGACGATTCAGGTTTATGAAGAAACCGAAGGGTTAAAAGTTGGGGAAGTGATTATTCCCACCGGCCGACCGCTGAGTCTTAATTTAGGACCAGGGATGTTAAAAAATATGTTTGATGGCATTCAGCGACCGCTCGCAAAAATACAGGAGCTATCACCGATCTTCATTCCCGAAGGGATTGGTTTATTGTCCATTGATGAAGCGCAGCTTTGGGAGGTGACCATTACCGTAAAACCTGGGGACATTTTATTGGCAGGGGCGGTCTTTGGATTTGTTGAAGAAACCGAAGTGATCCAGAATCGGCTGATGGTCCCGCCGAATCTATCGGGAACCGTGGTTTCGGTGGTGCCGAATGGCCCCTACACCATCACAGACATGCTGATAGAATTGCGGGATGAAAAAAATGACATCCATGAGTTGAAAATGGCCCATCAGTGGCCGGTCAGAATACCCCGGCCAACGGCCTATCGACAGGAAACGCTGGTACCGCTGATTACCGGCCAACGAATTATTGATATCTTTTTTCCGATTGCCAAGGGCGGAACCGCGGCGATTCCCGGAGGCTTTGGAACCGGAAAAACGATGACCCAGCATCAGTTGGCAAAATGGTCCGATGCCGATATTATTGTTTATATCGGTTGCGGTGAACGTGGCAATGAAATGACCGAAGTCATCGAGGACTTTCCCAAACTTATCGATCCGCGATCCGGAAAATCGATTATGGAGCGAACGGTGCTGATTGCCAATACCTCCAACATGCCAGTGGCGGCCAGGGAAGCAAGTATTTATACTGGGGTAACCATCGCTGAATATTACCGGGATATGGGTTACGCCGTGGCAATGATGGCGGATTCAACCTCCCGTTGGGCCGAGTCGCTGCGGGAAATTTCCGGTCGACTGGAAGAGATGCCGGCGGAAGAGGGCTATCCCGCTTATTTGCCATCCCGGATTGCCGAATTTTATGAGCGGGCCGGCAGTGTTCAAACATTAGGCGGGGATGAGGGATCCATCACCATTATCGGCGCCGTTTCACCAGCTGGGGGTGATTTTTCTGAGCCGGTGACCGAGAATACCAAACGGTTCGTCAATGTTTTTCTGGCCCTGGATAAAAATTTAGCCTATGCCCGGCATTATCCGGCAATTAACTGGCTGGAAAGCTACAGTGGCTATATTAAAATTTTGTCTGACTGGTATGAGGACAATGTCGCCGCAGATTGTATCGAGCTGCGGAATAAAATGATCGAGCTGCTTTATCAAGAAAACAAACTGCTGGAAATGGTCATGCTGGTAGGTGAGGATGTGCTGCCGGACGATCAGCGCTGGGTGCTTGAAATTGCCAAAATAATTAAGGTTGGTTATCTTCAACAGAATGCTTATAACAAAGAGGATACCTATGTACCCTTAGCGAAGCAATATGCGATGTTAAAAGCAATTGAATATTTATATGAAAAAGGGCAGGCCGGTTTGAAATTAGGAATTCCCACCTCCCAGCTTAAAAATCAGGAGATTATCAGTGAGTATATAAAAATGAAATATACCATCCCAAACGATGATCTCAGCGGGATCGATGCGCTTAAAAATAAAATTGATACCTATTATGATGCGCTTTTTAAGCACTACAAAGACTAGGGGGAACGATGAAAAAAGAATATTTAAAGATTGATAAAGTCGTTGGCCCCCTGATCCAGGTGTCCGATGTTGATAATGTTTTTTATGGTGAAGTTGTTAATATTGTGGAAATCGCCACCGGAAATGTCAAAAAAGGAAAGGTCATTAAAATTGAAGAACAGGATGTGGTTATTCAGGTTTTTCAAAACACTTCGGGTTTGGCAGCGGGTAACAGTATTATCAATTTTACCGGCGAGTCATTCAATTTACCGATGTCCCTGGATTTACTGGGTCGGATCTTTAATGGCATTGGACAACCGATTGATAATGGCAGCGAAATTTTTAGTGCGGTTGAAGCAAACATTAATGGGCGGCCGATTAATCCGATGTCCAGAGAATACCCGCGAAATTTTATTCAAACCGGTATTTCTTCCATAGATACCCTGGCGACCCTGATTCGCGGTCAGAAATTGCCGATTTTTTCCGGGAATGGGCTGCCCCATAATGAACTGGCGGCTCAGATTGTCAGACAAGCCCAATTGGGGGATGATGTCGACGAGCCTTTCGGGGTCGTATTTGCCGCGATTGGCGTCAAGCATGATGATGAGATGTTTTTCCGTAAAAGCTTTGGCGAGTCCAATGTGATGGATCGAGTGGTGATGTTTGTTAATTACGCGGACGATCCCATTGCTGAACGAATCACCACGCCTCGCTGTGCATTAACGGCCGCTGAATATCTAGCCTTCGAAAAAAATATGCATATTCTGGTGGTGATGACCGATATTACCAGTTATTGTGAAGCGTTGCGGGAAATTTCCTCGGCCCGGGAAGAAGTTCCCAGCCGGAAAGGGTATCCGGGTTACATGTACTCCGATTTAGCAGCCCTTTATGAACGGGCCGGAATGCTCAAAAACCAAAAAGGATCGATCACATTTTTACCGATTTTAACCATGCCCAATGATGATATCACCCATCCGATTCCCGATTTAACCGGCTATATAACCGAAGGGCAGCTTGTTTTAGGGCGGGATTTATTTCAACGGAGCATCTATCCGCCGGTGTCCATTTTACCGTCATTATCGCGATTGATGAAAGATGGGATTGGCGAAGGGTTTACTCGGGAGGATCATGCCGAGGTTGCCAATCAGCTTTTTGCGTCCTATTCTAAAGTTCAGGAAGTAAGAGATTTGTCACAAATAATCGGCGAAGACGATTTGAGTCAGACGGATAAAAAGTATATGGCTTTTGGACGCGCTTTTGAAACCGAATTTTTAAATCAGGGAGCTGACGAAAGCCGCACCATGGTTGACAGTCTTGATCTGGGCTGGAAACTGCTGTCACTGTTACCATTAACAGAGCTTGATCGATTAAGTCCCGAAAACATTGAAAAGTATTTTCCCAAGGAATCACAGGTGGAATAATGGCTATAAAAATAACGCCAACCAAAGCAAATCTGATTAAAGCAAAAGGTCATTTAGACTTTTCTGAAAAAGGCTACGATCTTTTGGACAAAAAAAGAACCATCCTGATTCAGGAAATTATGCAACTGGTTAAAAAGGCCGAGACCATCGAAAAAGAAATCGGACAACTGTTTCGTGAAGCCTATGAGGCGTTGCAACAGGTATGTATCAGTATGGGCCTGAGCCATCTGGAAGAATTTGCACTCTCCGTACCGCCGGAATTACCATATGATATCCGGGCCCGGGGAATCATGGGAGTGGATATTCCCGAAGTGATTTACTCTGAAACATCTGAGCAAGCCCTGCCTTATGGTTTTTATGAAAACAATCCGGCCTTGGATGTGGCGATTAAAAAATTTAATGATGTCAAGTATTTATCTTATCAATTGGCACAAATTGAAACAACCGCTTATAAACTATCGCTGGAAATCAAGAAGACCCAAAAAAGTGCCAATGCACTGGATAAAATTCAGATTCCCCGCTTAAAACAGGAAATAAAGTATATTCAGGAAACCATTGAAGAAAAAGAACGGGAAGAATTTTTCCGGCTTAAAAGAATAAAAAACAGACAATAAAAAACAAGTCGGAGCGAACTCCGACTTGTTTTTCTATTTAACGTTATAAACGTCTTCTTTGGGAATCAGCGAAAAATCGGAAGCCGTTAAAAGGGCGATGGCTTTTTCCTGATCGTCGGCCTTTAATATAATCAGGGGAGAGCCCTGGTTATTGGGCATCACAAATGAATAAACATATTCAATATTGACATCATTGTCGGCGAGCAGGGTGAAGACATCATAGAGGCTGCCAACCTTGTCAGATGGATCAATGGCCAGAACATAACTTTGTTTGACGACATGGCCGGCTTTTTTCAGCGCTTCAGCAGCGACTTCGGGTTTATCGACGACGATACGCAAAATACCGAATTCAGCGCTGTCAAAAACGGAAATAGCCCGGATATCCACATGGGCTTCTTTTAAGACTTTGGTAATTTTACTGAGATGGCCTTTTTTGTTTTCAATAAAGACAGACAATTGACTAATAAGCATGGTTTGCCTCCTATAATTTTTCTGAACGCAGATCGATGACGCGTTTGGCTTTTCCTTCAGATCGGGTCAAGCTTTTGGGTTCAACCAGATGAATGCCGGCATGGATGCCAAGAATGGTATGAAGCTTGGTTTCAATTTCTTTATAAAGCTTATCAAGCAGCGTTACCGACAGTAACAAATCCGAATTGACTACTTCCACATCGATTTCGATACGATCGAGATACCCTTTTTTGAGCACCCGAATCTGATAATTGGAACCGATGCCCTTAATTCCTAAAAGGACGCCTTCAATTTGAGATGGGAAGACATTAACACCACCGATGATCAGCATATCATCAGTACGGCCGGTTATTTTGGCCATTCGGGCTGAAGTACGGCCGCAGTCACAGGGGGTCGTATCCAGTTTAGTGATATCTTTGGTCCGATAGCGAATCAGCGGTAGGGCTTCTTTGGTGATGGGGGTAATGACCAGCTCGCCCACTGATCCTTCGGGTAAAACTTCCAGCGTAACGGGATCAATGATTTCAGCAATAAAGTGATCTTCATTAATGTGCATGCCTTTAAATGCCTGACACTCGCCGGAAACGCCGGGACCGATCAGTTCGCTCATACCGTAATTCTCAGTGGAGATAATGCCCCAGGCCTCGTTAAGTTTGGCCCGCATTTCTTCGGTTGAGCCTTCTCCGCCAAACAGACCGTATTTAAGAAAAAGTTCTTCTTTGGGATCAATACCCATTTCCTGAGCCGCTTCGGCAAGGTGCAAGGCGTAGGAAGGGGTTCCGATCAGTGTGGTGACCTGGAAATCCTGCATGATCATGATCTGCTTTTGGGTATTCCCGGAAGACATTGGGATAACGCCAGCGCCAACTTTTTCTAAACCTTGTTGCAATCCAAAGGCGCCGGTAAACAGTCCAAAGCCAAAGGTGATTTGGGCGGTATCTTCATTGGTGACCCCACCCATAGTGACAAGTCGGGCAATAACCTCCCGCCAGACTTTGATATCATTTTTGGTGTAGCCGACCACGGTGGGTTTTCCGGTTGTGCCGGAAGAGGCGTGGTAGCGGACAATCTTGTTTTTGGGCACGGCAAAGAGCCCAAATGGATAGTTCATGCGCAGATCTTCTTTGGTGGTCAGTGGCAATAACCGGAGATCTTCCAGATTTCTTATATCAACTGGTTTGACATCAGCGGCTTTAAACTTTTCATGATAATAAGGGACATTTTCATAGACATGATTGAGGGTTTTCTTTAAGCGTTTGAATTGAATTTTCCGGAGTTCGTCCCGGGACATTTTTTCTTTTTCAGACCATATTTTCATCGGTTGCTTCCCTTCTCAATAAGCATCTCAGTGCTAAAATTAGTTTGTCGGTTTCCAGGAACTTTTGAGTGAAACAATTTGGTTAAAAACCGGGGCATCCGATGTCGAATATTTGGGATCCACCGAATAAAAACCATTGCGAATAAACTGGAATTTTTCGTAAGCTTTTGCCTTCATCAGTTCTGGTTCAACGTAGGCTTTAACTATTTCCAGTGATTTTGGGTTGATGCGTTCTAGAAAATTGTCTTTATTGAGGCCGGCATCATCTTCAACCAGATAATCATAAAGATGAAGCTCCACTTCAGTCGCATGAGCGATGTTTACCCAGTGGATGGTGCCTTTAACCTTGCGTTCGCAACCACTGCCGGATTTGGTGGCCGGGTCATAGGTACATTTTAATTCGATGACTTGGCCGGCCTCGTCTTTAATCACTTCCTGACAGGTAATAAAGTAGGCGCCTCTTAAGCGGACTTCATTGCCAGGGAACAGACGGAAAAACTTTTTGGGAGGTATTTCCATAAAATCAGCCCGATCAATATAAATTTCTCGTCCAAATGGAGTCGTATAGTCTCCCATTTCGGGATTTTCCTGATTAAGTGGTAACTCGACCCATTCGATCTCGTTTTCTGGATAATTGGTGATGGTGACTTTAAGCGGGTCGGTGACGGCCATCAAACGGGGGGCTTTGAGCTTTAAATCATCCCGGATAAAGTGCTCCAGCATGGCGATATCCACGGTGCTGTTGGTTTTGGCGACACCGATGGCTTCACAGAAAGCCTGGATCGATTCCGGGGTAAAGCCTCGGCGACGTAACCCGGAGATGGTTGCCAGCCGGGGATCATCCCAACCATCGACAATCTTTTCATCCACCAATTGTTTCAAGAAGCGTTTGCCGACAATGGTTTTGGTCAGGTTAAGCTTGGCAAATTCGATTTGACGGGGTGGTTCCTTTTTAAAATCATCAATGTTTGATAGCACCCAGTCATAGAATGGTCGGTGATCTTCAAATTCAAGAGTGCACAGTGAATGGGTAATCCCTTCAATGGCATCTTCAATCGGATGGGCATAGTCGTACATCGGGTAGATAAACCAGTCCTCCTCGGTGGAATGGTGTTTGGTATGCATAATCCGGTAGATGGCAGGGTCTCGCATGTTCATATTGGGGCTGGCCATATCAATTTTAGCTCTAAGAATGTGCGAGCCTTCCGGTAAGTTGCCAGCCTTCATCTGTTCAAATAGACTTAGATTGTCTTCGATGCTGCGGGTGCGGTAAGGGCTTTCTTTACCCGGTTCGGTGAGGTTTCCCCGATACTCGCGCATTTCTTCGGCAGTAAGTTGATCAACAAAGGCCAAACCTTTTTTGATCAGTTCAACAGCATACTCCGCCATTTTATCAAAATAACTGGAGGCGAAATAGAGACGGTCGTCCCATTTTACGCCCAGCCAGGTCAGATCTTCTTTGATGGAGTCAACATATTCCATATCTTCTTTGATCGGGTTGGTATCATCAAAACGGAGATTGAATTTTCCGTTGTATTGTTGGGCAATTCGGTAGTTGAGAAGTGAAGCTTTGGCATGACCTATATGTAAATATCCATTTGGTTCGGGGGGGAAGCGGGTGTGAACACGATCATTGGTGTAGACCTTGTTGGCAATGTCCTGATCAATTGCATTGGTGATAAAATTCGTCTTTTTTTCTGTGGGCTCCATTAATTTCCTCCTGTTTTTCATATCAGCCAATAATATCATAAAGCAGGGTTTATTACAATAAATTGGGTTCGCTTAGATTCAAAAGAAGCCTATTTTTTTAAAAACATCCCATTCTCATAGAAGAGTTCGCCGTCAGCAAAGATCTGGCCGCCATTTTTCATATCACAAAGCATATCCCAATGGAGTAGTGAATCGTTAACCGGGCCGCATTCGGGGTAGGATTTACCCAAGGCGATATGAATGGTACCACCGATTTTCTCGTCAAAAAGCATGTTTTTAGTGAATTTACTAATCCCATAATTGGTGCCAATGGCAAATTCACCGGCATACTGAGAACCTTCATCGGTTTTAAGCAGGGAATGCAGTAGTTCTTCCCCTCGTTTGGCACTTGCCTGGACGACCTGGCCATCTTTAAAAGTGAGCTGGATGTCTTCAATTTCCTGACCACTGTAAATACCCGGGAAGGTGAATCGAATGGTGCCATTGACGCTTTCACGTACCGGTGCGGTAAAGACCTCGCCGCTGGGGAAATTGTGGTGTCCGTCGGAGTTGATCCAAATGCGATTTTCTGTGCTGAGTGTAAGGTCGGTATCCGGGGCGATAATATGAAAATGAGTCTTGCTATTTAAATAGTCAACCATCGCGGCCTGATCATCATGAATTTTCTGCCAGGAAGCGATGGGGTCGGGATTATTAATCAGGCAGGCTTCAAAAACAAAGTCCTCATAATCGGAAAGCGACATATTGGCTTCCTGAGCGCCGCTTTCGGTGGGATAGAGACAGAGGGTCCAATCCATTAATCCCTGAGCCACCCGTTCGTTATAGATTTGTGTTATTGGCGCTCCGGATCGGCGCTGCAATGCGATGCGCT
>JAKLQL010000393.1 GCA_022013395.1 Acetobacterium sp. | reverse complement strand
GAATCCATTTGATCGCAACCTCGGAGTTATTGCCGATGCCCCCATGACGTAATGCTTCGGCCACGGAAAGATAGGCATCGTGAAGTTCCACGTATTTTCCAACTAAACCGATGGTTACTTTATTTTCCAAACTTTTGGCCTTTTTAACCAGGTCTTTCCATTCGGTTAAATCCGGAGCAGCACAGTCGATATGCAATTTATCACAAACCAATTCCGCCAGACCTTCTTTTTCCAGCATTAATGGCACTTCATAAAGTTCAGCGGCATCCATATTAACAACCACTGCTTTTTTATCCACATTACAGAACAGTGAAATTTTTCCTTTTAAGCTGTCATCCACTTCTTTTTCGGAGCGAAGCACGATAATATCCGGTTGAATCCCAATACTGCGAAGCTCTTTAACGGAATGCTGGGTTGGCTTTGTTTTAAGCTCTCCAGCTTTTCCCAGGTAGGGAAGCAGGGTAACATGAATGTATAAAACATTTTCAGCGCCCAGATCACCCTTGAACTGACGAATCGCTTCCAGATAAGGTAGACTTTCAATATCCCCAACGGTTCCGCCAATTTCGGTGATAACCACATCGGGGTGACTGTATTCAGTAACTCTGAGGATGCCGTCTTTTATTTCGTCTGTAATATGGGGAATAACCTGAACGGTTCCGCCCAGATAATCGCCCCGACGTTCTTTTGAAATGACATTCCAATATACTTTTCCGGTCGTGACATTGCTGAACTTGGAGAGATTTTCATCGGTGAATCGTTCGTAGTGACCCAAATCCAAATCGGTTTCGGCTCCATCATCGGTAACAAAAACTTCCCCATGCTGATAAGGACTCATGGTTCCGGGATCAAAGTTCAAATAGGGATCAAATTTCTGGATCGACACCTTAAGCCCTCTGGACTTAAGCAACCGACCCAATGAAGCACTTGTGATGCCCTTTCCTAAAGAAGATACCACACCACCAGTGACAAAAATATACTTTGTTTGCATTAATTTACAGGCTCCTTTTTCTTTTACATTTTCTTGATTATTCCAACAAAAAAATCACTGCAAAAAATGAGTTTTTTTTTTGCAGTGATGCAATTAACAATACTATTCTATTTTAACGGTTTTTAAAAAAAATACAATAAGAATTTTGTTTTTAATATCAATTTTTTAATAATACCATTTTTTTCTTAAAGAATAAAGAAAAAAACACAAATAAAATGACACAGTGATCCTAAAATAACAAAAATGTGAAATAATTCGTGAAAACCGAAGCTCTTTCCAAAGTTTGGTTTCTTGATGGCATAAATCACACCGCCGATGGTGTACATCACACCACCGCCAACCAGGAGCATAAATCCAGGTAACGGCAGGGCCTGATAGAGGGGACCTAAAACAAAGAGAGCAAACCATCCCAGAAAAATATATAGGCCCGTTCCCAGCCATCTGGGCATATTAATCCAGGCGACTTTTAAAATAATCCCAATCAGAGCCACGCCCCAAATAGCAATCATCATCACTACCCGCATGGTTCCAGTCAGACACAGCAGGCAAAACGGGGTATAGGTTCCGGCAATTAAAATAAAAATCATCGCGTGATCCAATTTTTTTAAGTGCAAGATCTTTTCTTTACTTCCCTGCGATGCATGATAGGTAAAGCTGGTGCCATACAAGCAAATCAACCCAACGCCAAATGCCAATACTGAGATTAAAGTCAGTGGTGTCACATTATCTTTCGCAATAATTAATATCAACATGGCAATGATGCCAAAGACGGATAAAACTGCGCCAATTAAATGCGTTAGGGCATTCATTGGTTCTCTAAACTGATTCATATTTTGTCCTTTCTGTTACTGAATAGTTCTTTCCTTTCACTATACCATACTTTTCTAAGTTCGTGCAACCAGGATTCTGCTTCGT
>JAKLQL010000392.1 GCA_022013395.1 Acetobacterium sp. | reverse complement strand
TTCATCTTCACCAAGGGCTTCCAAAATGACATAATCTATTTTTTCCTCAATAACCTTTAGAAATTGATATATTACGCATAGAATTTCGAATTTATTTCCACTTTTGTCTGCTCTTCCTCCTAATTCATATGTCACTACAAATACCTCCCAGAGGTTTTTATAAAGCTTGCCTTGCTCTCACATTTCTTTCGGAAATTATCGATCCTGATCTTTTTATTATAACCTTCGCAGACTTGAATGGCTATCGTTAATTGCACTTTCCACGCCTCGCTTATTCCTTACATTCACTTTTTAGCAACTGTCAATAATTGCATATCACCCTCCAAATATCTTTAACGTTTGATGGATAACAAATTTAGAAAGGTTAATTAATTTTGTTATTGGTGGCTGAGATTTTCAAGTTAAAAGCTTGTTTAGCCATTGACTTCCTCTTTTTTTATGGCTAAACTTAAAGAAAAAAACCCATTCCTCAGGAATGGGAAACCCTGCGAAAGAAGGTCGTCAACGTGCTGGAAAAAACAATCACCTCGCCCCGGGGCACAGTTCATTACTGGATCGAACAGCACCGGGATCCCCAAGCTAAATGTCTGGTATTCACCCATGGACTTACTGCCAATCACCTGATGTTTGATCACCAGGTGGCTTATTTTAAAAAGAACTATACCGTCATCACCTGGGATCTGCCGCTCCACGGGGCTTCCCGTCCTTATACGGATTTTTCGTTTCACCATGCCGCTGCCGATCTGAAAGCCATCCTCCAACAGGAAAACATCCCGGCGGTGGTGCTCATCGGCCAGTCCCTGGGGGGCTATGCCTGCCAGCAGTTTGCTCTGGATTTTCCGGATCAGGTACTGGCTTTTGTCGGAGTGGACACCTCACCTTTCGGGCTTTCCTACTATTCAACCACAGATAAGTTCTGGGTACGACAAGTGGAGTGGATGTCCCGTTGCTATTCCCATGACAAACTGCTGATGGGTATTGCCAAAGGAGCCACCTATACTAAGCAAGGTTACGACAATATGATGACCATGCTGGCACCTTATGGCAAGGCGGAACTCTGCCACATCATGGGAACGGCCTATGCCAGCTTTCTCAAAGAAAACCGGGATGCGGCCTTTAACTTTCCGGTACTGCTGATTCTGGGAGAATATGATCAATTTGGTAAGGTCCCTCAGTACAATTATGCCTGGGCCGCCAAAACCGGTTATCCATTAAAGATCATTCCCCATGCCAGCCATAATGCTAATGTAGACAATCCTGTTGTTTTTAATGCGATGGTTGAGGATTTTCTGGTTAATAATCTTCTTGTCGAATAAAAAAAGGAGCAGCAAAATGGAAAATGACTCCAAAAAACATATCGACGACATTGATCTTAATAACCAGAGCAACACTTTTCAAACCGGGGAACTGTTCCGTTACCTCGGTTTTACCCGAGATACGCTAAGACATTACGAAACCATGGGGTTTTTAAAGCCCTGCCATGATCAGACCAATAACTATCGCCAGTATGGTTTTGATGAAATTTATAAGCTGCTGGTTATCGAATTTTATAAAAAAAGAGGTTTCGCCCTGGCTGAAATCAACCAGCTCATTGCCAATGACCAGCTCATCCCTTTAACGGAGAACCTTGTTCAAAAGCAGATCGCCATTGAACAAGAGATCAAAAAGCAACAGCAGCTACTGTTAAAATTAGCCGACACCCAATCATTTTGTCAGTCATTGCCCCGACACCTTAATCAGTTTTCAGTGATGAACTTTCCGCTTTATGAGATTGTCAGCTCCTTTTCTGCCATCTCCGCCTTTGACGAATACCAAGAAAAGGTTCTTTCCCATATAAATCTCGCCAACGAGGATATACTTTCCAATATGATCCGCTGTGTCACCTTTGATGCCGACCAGTATCACGATACCCAGATGCATCTGGTTGCCCCAGCTGCCCATCGGGAAATCGGCAAAGACTATCTAAACGATGGCCCATGTCTTCACATTGTTGTTGAAAGCGGCCGTTACAGTGATGCAACCAATCAGGTCATTGAAAAAACACGACTGGCGGCCTATGAGTGGGCTAATAAAAACCAGCTCCGATTAACGGGCACTGTATATCTGCATGTCCGTTTGATCCTCTTTCATGACAATATCGAACAGGCCTTTGTGGAAGCTTGGGCGCCCATTGATCAAAATAATAGATCGAAATATTGATCTATATAACTGCTAAAAATAATTGTTGACCCGGGGGCTGCCCCCGGCTTTATACTCTAGACATATCATTAATAAGGAGTCGCAAATGAAAACAATGATTGTTAGAGAATATCACGATTTTATCCTTTCTGATTCATATACCCTGGATCTAAGCAATCAAAATATAAAAGGTTGCACCGGCTGTTGGACGTGCTGGTGGAAAACACCGGGGCGCTGTATCCATCATGATTTGGATCTCTTTTACCATCACTATATCACCTCAGAAAAGGTCAGCTTTTATCTCACGGTATCCCTGGGGTTTATCAGCGGCAATCTGAAAACCTGTTTGACCGGATGATCCCCCTTTTTCTGCCCTACACTAATTATGCTTCGGGCGAGTCCATGCATGATAAGCGCTATAACCGCTATCCTGATATCGAAATTCACTATCAGGATATTTTTTTAGATCCGGCCGAAAAAAAAATCTTCGAAGACTATCTGCAACGAACATTTTACCAGTTTCATAGTAACAGTATTACCCTAACGGGAGATAAGCAAGGAGCTCAACTATGAAAACACTGCTCCTTAACGGCTCGCCCCGGGCTGATCACGGGAATACCCAATTATTTATTGACCATTTCCAATCAGGGCTCACCCAACCGCTACCGGTTCGCTATATTCTCCGGGAGAACCCGGAAAAATTAGCGCTGGCGATGAAAGATTATAACACGATCCTGCTGGTGATGCCACTGTACATCCATGCCATGCCTGGGATAGTGATGAAACTTTTTGAGGAACTAAACCCCACCCCACCGATCACAAAAAAATCGGTTTTATTGTTCATGCTGGGTTTATTGAAAGTTCAACCGCCCGGTTTCTGGAACATTATCTTTCATCTTTGGCCAATCGTTTAAATTACACCTATCTTGGCACCGTCATTAAGGGGGATGCGGCCGCCTGTTCGATCCTGCCGCATTTTTTCTTTAGCAAACTGTTTAAACAGCTCAAAGCTTTGGGTGCCGAGTATGAAAAAAACGGATCTTTCGATCCGCTCTTAGTCACAAAGCTGGGTAATCCGGTTGATTTATCAAAATTTCAGGTACGGCTGTTGGAATCGCCACTTGTTAAGCGACTCAACCAGATTGGATGGAACTGGCTACTCAAAAAAAACGATTGCTTTGAAAATCGTTTTGACCAGCCTTACCTTTGATAGGTTGTTGGATGCCATAATCATGCCTCATCCTCTAGCAACTCCAGCTCGCTGAAGGCTTTGACAAAGGCCTTGATCCCATAGTTTTCAAAGTCGACCTCAATCATGGTTTCATCTTCGCTGATGACCTGGCCGATGCCGTATTTTTTGTGGCTGACCTGTTGGAGCACTGGCGGGACTGCTGATGCGGTGGGCTCGGCCTGGTTTTTGCTTAGCGCTTCACGCTCAAACTTTTGGGTGTCTTTTTCTTCGCTCTGAACCACCTGAACCACCTGCGCCGCCTGGATCTGCCGCTTCAGTTCCTGCAGATTAATGGGCTGACTGGTAACCGATTGATTCTCGACCAACTGAGACGGAATCATATTGATATAGCGGCTTTCGCCGGGGATCACCCGGTAGTCATCGGGATTGGTATAATAGGAAAGCTCCAGATAATCCCGGGCCCGGGTCATGCCCACAAAAAACAACCGCCGTTCTTCGGCTTCCTCGGCGGGAGTTTTCAGATGCAACGGGATCAAGCCGTAATTGATGCCGGTGATAAAAACTCGGTCAAACTCCAGCCCCTTGGCGGCGTGGAGAGTCATCAGTTTCACGGCGTCTGTCACTGCGTCGGTTCTGGTCTGATTTGGTTGATTTACTTGATCTTGTTGAGCTGATCGATCTGGTTGGCTGGCCAGATCGATGCCGTACAGCGCCGATGAATTAATAAAATCGCCCAGGCTGTCCAGAAAGGGCAGCTGTTTTTTCGCCGCCTCATCGATAATCCGGTTTAAAAAATCCCGGATCGCCTGTTTGTCGGCCTGATAGCTGGCGGCATTGGGGTGGATGTACTGGTCAAAATCAAAATAGCCTTCCAGTTCTGCGACAGTTTTTATGTCGACGCATTGCTCCCGAAAGCCATGGATTCTGGCAAACAGCAGCGATTGTTCAACCAGTCCTTCGGCGACAATTTTTCGGGCTTTTTTCTCGGTAATTTTCTCGCCATACTCTTTGTGGGTAAGCACCTCCACCGCCGAAGATAAGTCCTGATGATTCAGACTCACCCGCAGCAATTTGATCAGCCAGTTAAGCACCGGCACAGCGCCGATTTTTTTCTTCAGGGACACTTCAAAGGGAATCTGATTTTTGGCAAAGACATCTTCGAAAACCTTGGACTGGCTCTGGGTGCGGTAAAAAACCGCCATCTCACCGTAGGGCACCCCAGCTTCATGGAAGGCCTGAATCTTGTCGGCCAGATAGCAGGCTTCGTTAAAAGGGTTGTACTGGTTTTTCACCACAATTTTACTGCCCGGTTCCCGAATCCCCTTGAGGTTCTCACCATTTTTGAGAAAACACTTGGCCGCATCCAGGATCGAAGCGCTGGAACGGTAATTAATCGGCAGGGTCTTTTCAACAGCGTTATATTGCTGTTTAAGGGTGTCAAAGACGTTGAGGATGCTGCCCCGCCAGCTGTAAATCACCTGATTGGGATCTCCCACCGCAAAAAGTCGGGTACCTTTATTTTTCAAACCATGGATAAAATCCAGTTGCAGCTGATCGCAATCCTGAACCTCATCGATAATAATCCAGCAGGGGCAAATTGCCGGGGTTTCGCCAATCAGAGTGGTGGCGTTCTGGATCAGATCGGAAAAGGACATCTTGTTTTGTCTGATTTTTTCATCTTTCAGCAAGGCTAACAGCTTCATGATCTCGTCATCATAAGCATCCCCGGAAGAAACCGGGCTGTCGACCGAACAAATCCGGGCCGTTTCCAACCGCTTTTTCAGGCGGTTTTTGTATTTAATCTTAAGCTTCTCGGTCTTGATGATTGACAGCGCCATGTCCTGTTCTTCATCTGGGGTGATGACCTGAAAGGCACTGGTATAGCCCAAGCTTGCTAGTGGCAGGCGGTTTTTGAGCAAGTGCAGAGCCACCGAATGAAAGGTGCCAAAGCCCTCCAGTTCTGCCTTGGGGATGTCCGGATCTGATACCCGCAGCCGTTCTTTGATTTCATTGGCGGCCTTGTTGGTAAAGGTCAGCACGATCATCTCGCTGTAGCTGATCCCCACAATCTCATGAAGGTGGCGGATCTTGGCGATCAGCACCGTTGTTTTGCCGCTGCCCACATGGGCATTGACCAGACAGACCTTACTTTCATCCCGAACAGCTTCTTTCTGATAGGCGTTTAACTGTTCCCAGTCTTGTTCGTAATTTTCAAACTTGCTCATGGCCGGCTCCTACTCTTCCTGATTCTCTTTGGGTTTATTTACTCTGACCTTATTTTCTCTGATCTTATTCTCTTTCAGATTCTCATAACGCCGCTGCAGTTTCTTTTTCTTGTCAGACGGATCAGCATTTAGATCAGTATGCAAATCAACACGCTGCTCATCAATCCGAATCGCCAGCTTCAGATCTGCCGGGGCATCGGTATAATAGCTAAACAGATTGATCAGGCTTTTTTTATTGGTGGCATCCATTACCCATTCCCGGTAAAAATCCTGATGCATCACCAGCGTCAGCCCCTGACCGTCAACTTCCACCGCCGCAACGGCGCTCAGAAAAGACCCGAAACGCTCGCCCTTTTTTAGGAGATAATCACAAAAGGCTGTCCAGTTTTCCGGAAGAGTGTCAAAACCAAAGGGCTTGTTCATTACTGGCGCTGGCGGAGTGACTCCCGGAGTGGTCAATTTAATGCCTTTTGGCACCGCTAATTCTTCCAGAAAATTTCGCAGTCCCCAGAGCACCAGGCTTTTGTCAAGATGATAATCCCCGATACAGGCGGCACAGCCTTGTTCGCAGGGACAGCCACTGACCATCCGGATGGCATTGTTGATGATTGGCAAAATCAAATCAAAGGCTTTTTCAGCATAGCCCAAGCCGCCAATGTAGTGGTCATAAAGATAGAGGTAGACGTCTTCGTTTGAATCGGCACCCAGATCGATGGCATTGTTTGAGACCGCCACCCCGATATCTTCCCGCTCGGTCATGGTGGCCATCATCGTCGCATTTTTAATGGCATAGGCCATCCCTTCAAAGTGATTGTTCCGGATGACCTGGCCGTTTTGACTCCATTGGATCAGACACCGATAAATACTGACCACATTAGCCGGGAGGTTGATCCAGGTGCTTTCGGTGTCGTAATCCTTGGCCAGCGGTTTTTCGAACTGTTCATAGCCCAGATTCTGATGGTTGTGAAACTGAAGTTTTTTATACATATAGACCATTTCATTGACATTGACATCCCCGAAAGCGCCCTTAATCTGATTTTCACTCGGTTTTTTATTTAGTTCCCGGCTGGCCGCAATGATGCGGATCTGGGTATGACTGCCCGGCATGGTGTAATAATTGCCGTTAAAAGGAATCGCAAAGGCAGTGTGGCTTTCCAGATCCAGCCGGATCACCTCAAAGAGCACCCCATCGTGCATATAGATGGCACCCTGATGGAGCTCCCGGAAGGCCTGCATTTCATCCATCTCGGTAATTTCCTGGTTATTTTCCTGATTGATCAGTTTGTAGCGGGACTGGTCGATGTTGCGCAGACTGAAATCGCCGGCGGGAAAGGCCTGGCCAGTCCAGGCGAACTTGCCGTTCTGGCTGGTCAGTTCATGGGCTTGTAACAGCACCGGAATGATCTCTCCCAGATCGGGAAACAGGGCGATATCATCCAGGGTCAGCGGGATTTCGGCAGCCGCCGCCCGGATATGAGCCAGCTGAATCAGCAGATTGTTGGGATCGATGACGGCATTTTCACTGCTGCTTTCAAAAAGCCAGTCCGGATTGATGGCGATATACTGATCAAAGGGCAGATTATCCAAGATCAGATAATTGGTGCAGCCTTTACCGCTGCGGCCGGCCCGACCGGTCTGCTGCCAAAAGGAAGCCCGGGTTCCCGGATACCCCACCAGCACGGTGGTATCAATTTTGCCGATATCGATGCCCAGTTCCAGCGCATTGGTGGACACCAGCCCCCAGATAGCCCCGGTGATCATCTTGTTTTCGATTTCTTTTCGTTCCAGCGGGGTGTAGCCGCCCCGGTAGCCGGAGATTTTATCGGTTAGCGAGGGGCCGAAAAAACTTTCAGTTTCCAGCTTGTCCCGGGATTCTTTCAAGACAATTTCGACATTTTTCCGGGATTTGGCAAAAGCGATAAAGCTGTGCTCACCTTCCACCAGATCGGGAATCAGATCGGCGGCAATGGCGGTTGGCTTCAGTTGCCCCAGATCTTGCTGATCCCGCCCGACAATCCGGGGTGGCTGCACCAGTAGATAGGTTCGCTGAGCGGCTGGGGAGCCATCCCTGTCAATCTGAATAAAGGGCTGCCCGCAGATGCCTTCGGCCAGCTCCAGCGGATTGGCAATAGTGGCCGAGCTGCAGAGATATTGGGGGGCGGCATGATAATAGTGGCAGATCCGTTTCAACCGCCGAAAAACATTGGCCAGATGGGAACCAAAGGCGCCCCGGTAGGTATGGAGCTCGTCAATAACCAGGTATTTGAGATTGGAAAAGATAAAATCAAAACCAAACTTGCTATGATTCGATAAAAAGGTACTGTTCAACATCTCCGGATTGGTTAAAATGATATTGGCATTTTTGCGGATCCGGCTGCGTTCATTTACCGGGGTATCCCCATCATAAACCCCGGCGGAGATCCGGTTTTCCCCGAAGTATTCCAGATAGGGCGCCAGCGCCCGGTACTGATCGCTGGCCAGCGCCTTGGTGGGATAGACAAAAATGGCCCGGGCAGTGGGATTAGACAAGATTTCCTGCAGCACCGGCAGCAGAAAACTCAGGGTTTTGCCACTGGCCGTGGCGGTGGTGATGACGATGTTTTTCTGCGCCTGAGCCGCTTCAAACATTTCTGCCTGATGGCTGTATAGTCTGGTGATGCCCCGGGTCGACAAGAAGTCTGCGATTTCGGCGGAAAGACTGGCGGGAAAATCGGTATAACACCCCTCCCGTTTGGCGATGGTCTTTTGGTAAATGATTAAATCCTGGATTTCCATTGGCGTTGCTCCTGTTTTTATGTATGATAAAATCATACCAGTTATATTCAAGTTTGCAAGTGAAAAACGGTTTTGTTTATTGATGAACCTTTATGGATAAACTTAATAAAATTGTCGACTCATTTGTCTGAATAAAAGCTGTCCACAATCGTATACGATTTTTATACAAACGTTTACATCTTGTCTATTTACTTTCTGGTGCGCCGTGATATAATAGCTTCATATCAAAGATCAACTCAATCATTTTCAGGAACGAGTGATAAGTATCAATGTGTCAACCGCTCAACAACAATTACGACGCTGGCATTAAAATCAATGTACCGACCCGAGGTTGAAAGTGAAAATTTGACCATGATGAAATAATTGATTGAACGGCCGGGAAAACAATCTGCAACAAGCCAGATCTTCCAACTATTAAAAAGCGAAATCTTTTTAACAGATGGATATCCCCTAATAAGTGTGTAATCTATAAACTGAGAAGTGAAAAAGAAGGTTTTTGATAAAATCAAAAGAAGGAGTCCAAAAGGATGACGACTGAGATTGTGAACTAGGCCGGTTTCGCAGGTAAAATTGTGGAATCGGCGCTAGTTCTTTTTTGGGTTACTTTTTGAGGGTTAATTTTTTTAATTGCTTTTTGAGTTATTTTTTTTGTTTAAAACAACCGCTGCAACAAATAAAGGCTTATCACGTTCAAATTCATCAATCATCTCATCCAATTGAGCGATGGTCTCTTCCCGAGACAGCACGTAATCGCTATTGGGCAGATCACTGAAAAAATCGACAAACAGTTCCCTGATTCGCTCTTCTTTGAGTTCAATGGCTTTGTAAATAACCTCCTCAGCATCTTCATAATGAAGGATCAGACGAATGGCTTCATTGGTCTGGAGAATTTCAAAAAAACCATAATTGGCGTAAAGCTTGTCCGACATCGCATATGCCTTGATCTCACCATTTACCAATTCATCCCTGGTTTTTCTGAGAAACATGAGCCCTTCTTCCCGGGTAAAGGGGTGGCAGATATCCGGTGGGAAGAAAATACATTGCCCCAGAATAAAACCGCGGAGATAATCCAACGAAAAATAGGTGGTCATGGTCGACTTACCTTTCTGAAACTGGGCATATGTTGCCACGACAGCATCCAGAAATAGTTCATAATGAGGTAGCTGCTGATTGATTTTAGATTGAATCAGTTCTTTTGTAAAATACAAGCCAATCGCTGGAAGCGCATTCATAAACCGATGGGTGACGGCGAACTGATCCAGCCCGAAAATTTCATACAGATCCCGACTTTCAATAATAAATGAACCCGTCTTTTCCAGCAAACTCAAAAAATCATCGCTATAAGGCTTATACATACAAGGATCATCATAGATGATCAGCTGCGAAAAGTCCGATGAAATGGTCAATAACCGGTCGGAGGTCAAAATATAATAGGGAAACAGGGCACTGTGTTCAATCGCTTCGCTTTCTGAAAAATAAGCGTAGTTGGACTGATAGGACACATTTTTTAATACCGAAATTGAAATCAGATATTTCAGCGCTGCTAGGTATTTTGCAGTTTCTGCCCCGTCACTGATTCGGGGCAGATGGATCACATCCTCTAACACCAGGTGTTTTTTATTACCCATCATTTGCTGAAAAATATGCTTGTAGACCAGCTCCTTTTCCCCAGGGATAAACATCCGGATCTGGGGAGCCTCGACGTTGAATAATTCCCGGTCAATGGCATTGCGAATCCTTTCCCCCACCGCTGTTTCGCCGGCAATAATCTTCTGTAAGATTGCCGGATCCTCAGTGACCATCCTGGTTTCTTTTTTTGACACTTCTTTGGAAAATTGAATTTCCTGTTCGGTCAGTTCGGTAATCGTTTCAATCAGCTCGACAATTTTCTGGCGGTTATCGTAACGGCTGTTACCCATTTTCTGAATCTCAT
>JAKLQL010000042.1 GCA_022013395.1 Acetobacterium sp. | reverse complement strand
ATTACAATGGCCAGAGCTACGAAGCCAAGGGTAAATCCGCCCATGCTTCGGAACCGCAAAAGGGCGACAATGCCCTACTGAAACTGGCGGTGGAATTAAAGGCGGCGGGTATTCAGCATCCGATCCTGGAGCTGCTTGATCGGGCGACTCCGGAAGGTTTTGGAATTAACCTTTCTGATCAGGTGTCCGGGGAATTGACCCTCAATCCGGCCATTGCTTATGTGGATGATAATGTCGCTGTGCTCCGATGTGATATCCGTTACCCGGTGACGATGAAAAGCAGTGAACTCTGCGAGGCCATTCAGAAAGCCACCGGTGATCTGGGTTTTTCCCTGAAAATGGATCATGAAACCCTGCCATTGTATGTGGATAAGGAAAGTTTTTTGGTCACATCCCTGCAAAAAGTATATGAGGACTACACTGGTGATACCAGCGGCCCGATTGTCTCAGGGGGCGGAACCTATGCCCGAGCCTTTGATAATGCCGTAGCTTTTGGTGGCGTTTTTCCTGGCGAGGCCAACACTTGTCACCAAACTGATGAGTTCTGGAGCATTGACAGCATGGCCAAGAATTTTGATATTATTGTCAAGGCTCTGGCAGTGCTGGCTCAGTAGGATTAAAATTTAAATAAAGAAAAATATAAACAACAAAAGCTATTGTCAACCATTTAAATAAAAGTGGTTGACAATAGCTTTTGTTTTAGTTAGAATACGTACAGAGGTGAAGAAATGTCGACAAAACAAAAATTATTAAAAACCTTGGAAGAAAATCGAGAATCATATATATCTGGAGAAGTGCTGGCCAGCACGATGAATGTCTCCCGGTCAGCTATCTGGAAGGCCATTAAAGTATTAAAAGAAGAGGGCTATGAGATTGAGTCCACCACCAACAAAGGCTATCGGTTAAAATGCGAATCGGATCTGATGTCGGCCGAAGGGATACATCCCTGGCTTGCCCAAACCAATCAGGAGCTTGAATTGATTGTCTATAAAACCATTGGTTCCACCAATCAGGAAGCCAAGAAATTGGCACTGGAAGGAGCAAAAACGGGAACTGTTATTATTGCCGACGAGCAAACCCAGGGGCGAGGCCGAATGGGTCGATCCTTTTATTCACCGCCCAAAAGCGGGATTTATTTAAGTCTGGTATTACGTCCCGATGTGGCCGCCCGTGATGCGGTGTTGTTAACCACCGGGGCATCGGTGGGGGTTTGTCGGGCCATCAAAAAAGTGACGGGCATTGATACCCAGATCAAGTGGGTCAATGACATTTACCGGGACGACCGGAAAATTGTCGGGATACTTACCGAGGCGGTGACCAACTTTGAGAACGGACAGTTTGAGTTTGTGATCATTGGCATTGGTCTGAATTTCAAACAGCCAGAAGCGGCCTTACCCAAAGAACTGGAAGACATTGTCGGGACGCTATTTAATGAAAAACCGGATACTCTGACCCGTAACCGGTTGGCCGCCGAAATTATCAACGAGGTGCTGAGTATCTGTGAAGATTTAACCAACCGGGATTTCCTGGCCGAATACAAAACCCATTCCCTGGTTTTGGGAAAACAGATTAAGGTTTTCCGGAACAATGAGTGGGAAGTGGCAACCGCCTTGGACATCAGTGATGAAGGCGGATTAATTATCAAAAATCAATCTGGACAGACGGAAACCCTGAACTCGGGAGAAATCAGTATCAGAAAGTTAGAATAGGATGGAATAAATGATTGAAAAAAATACAATTAATGTAAGAATGTTAGTACTCTGCGGACTGTTTTCCGCATTGATCGTGGTGGGAGCGATGATTAAAGTCCCCTTGCCGGGAATACCCTTTACCCTCCAGACCTTGTTTGTCATTCTGGCCGGATTGCTGCTGGGATCCCGAGGCGGGCTGATTGCCGTGCTAGTTTATATTTTTCTCGGCCTGGCCGGGCTGCCAGTGTTTTCCGGCGGCGGCGGTTTGATGTATGTATTAAAACCAAGCTTTGGCTACATTGTCGGCTTTGCCCTGGGGGCTTTTGTCACCGGCTGGCTGGCGGAAAAGAACACCAATAATTCAACCCTGAAGATGGTCATCGCTGCCTTGGCCGGAACCGCTGTGATCTATGCGCTGGGGCTAACCTGGTATTATGTTATTGCCAATTATTACCTCAACACCCCAGTCGGTGCAGCCACCCTGATGATGACCGGGTTTGTGATGACTCTGCCGGGCGATATGATTAAAATTGCCTTGAGCGTGCTACTGGCCAAGCGACTGGCTCCGGTGATTCGGCAAGGGATGCTCACAAAATAATTTTTGAGAAAGTATGTTTATTAAGAGAACACATTTATTAAAATAACATCTATATTAAGAAATAAAAATGAGCGAAGCCGCACAGCCCCCATCGGGTAGATTTTCAAAGACAACGCTCCCGCCATGGATTTTCATGATCCGACGAACAATGATCAGTCCCAAACCGTGGTTTCCTAATAACAGTGATTCATCCAGTCCCCCTGAATTTTCGATAAGTTCAGGGGGATAGCCTTTGCCATCATCACTGACTTTAATCATCAGGCCGACCATAGAATTGGTTACCGAAAGTTTAATATCGCAGCCCCGGGGATTGTGCCGGATGCTGTTGTCAATCAGGTTGGTCAGGGCTCGGCAAATCAGCGCCTGGTCACAAAGTAAAATGGGGCCATTGGCTTCTTCGGTCACATCGACAGAGAGCGAATAAGGGGCGGGGAGACCGTCATTGATAAAATCCACCGCTACGCCCCGGATTAAGGCGGCGGGTGAAACCTTGGCCAGCTCCATCGGTTGGGCATTATACTCCAGTTTGGAAGCCAGGTTTAAATCGCTGACCAGAGACTTGATTCGTTGGCTTTGCTGGCGGATAATCCGAGCCTGATTCTGTTCGGCGGCGGGTAGTCCGGGGTTGTTTTCCAGTTCGCTGGCGTAGCCCATCACCATCGACAGCGGGGTGCGGATATCGTGGGAGACCCCGGCAATCCATTCCGTGCGAGCCTGATCCCGGTGAGCCAGTTGTTTTTCCTGCTGGCTGAGAATCACCGATGTTTCATTAAGAATCCTTGCCACTTCCCCGGTGACACCACCGGTGGGCAGTGTCAGGGGTTCTTTTTTTGGTAGGGCGGTAATGCCGTTATACAGGGGCTTCAGTTTGCGGTAGAGCCACAGTCCCAAAAACAAGGCCAGTGCCAGAGCCGACAGCACGTTCAAGATCAAAAAACCAGCAATAAAACCAGGCACATGCGAAATAGTATCTTCGGTGGAGGTGATATTATATTTCCAGATGCTGTTTTTAGGGTCGCCCAATACTAATAAACCGTCGGGATGCTCCCAAACTGAGACCGGATAGTCGTTGAGATACCAACGGCTGAAGGAGGCCACATCGGTAAGGGTGTAGTGCCGCGGAATATCACCAGGCAGGTTTTTATTCCAGACCACCTGGCCATCCCGGTTAATCAACATCGCCCAGGCATATTGCTCATCCATCATTGCGGTGGCAGCGGCATTAAGCTTATAAGTCCCCTTGACGCTTAAGAGGCCATCGGAAATATCGGCAATGGCATATTTAAGGGGCTGACTTCCCGAATATTTAAACATCCAGTTGGTGGTAAAGGCCATATTGATGGCGACCAGCAAAAGCGCAATTGCAGCGGTTAGTAGAATTGAACGGGTGATGATTTTTCGCAGACTTTTCAACGATTACTCTCCTTTGCCAGTTTATAACCCATGCCCCGGATGGTCAGTAGGTATTGGGGTTGGGAGGGGTCCACCTCGATTTTTTCCCGGAGTCGCCGGATGTGAACCATCAGGGTATTTTCATAACCGTAGAGATCATCATCCCAGGCGCTGCGGCAGAGGTTGTCGGCGGTGACGATATTGCCCTGATTTTCCCAGAGCTTTTTCAGCAGGGCATGCTCCTTAGCGGTCAGGGTTTTGTCACCATCACCGGTCTTCACGATGCCGCTTTTAAAATTGACGGTTACCGCCCCCAGTACCAGACATTCGTCCGTTAGCGGTTGAGTCTGTAGTGGCTGGTAAACTCGCCGCAGGATTCCGCTTAAGCGCAGCACCAGCTCCCGGGGCAGAAAGGGTTTGGTAATGTAGTCGTCAGCACCCAGCCCTAACCCCAGGAGCCGGTTCTCATCCTCATCCCGGGCTGACAAAAACAGCATTGGCACATTTGACTGCTGCCGCAGTTCCTGCATCAGCGAAAACCCGTCGCCATCCGGTAGCGTCACATCGAAAATTACCCCATCGGGCTTTTCTAAAGCAAAAAGCGCCCGCGCCTGCTGGCAGTTTTCGGCGCTTATTACCTGAGTAAAGCCCGCCTGATGGAGGATTGTTTTTAATAGATTGATAATTTCTGGTTCATCATCCACAACCAGAAGTTTTGCGTCAAAGATTGTTTTCATCCGAATCACCTCTTCGTTATTATACCTGAAAAAATAGTTGCTGTTAGTGGATGAACTTAAAATTAAGGTAAACGTAAGGCCGGGGACAACCCGTTGTAAGGTTCATGGGCTATCATAAAGGTAGAAAAAAGAAGGAGTGCATATTATGAGCAATATTATCGAGACTGAGGGTCTCAGCAAACAATATGGGAATGTTTATCGGGTTAAGGATGTGGATCTGTCGGTTCCAGAAGGGGCGATTTATGGTTTTCTGGGGCCTAATGGCGCCGGGAAATCGACGACACTTAAGATGATTCTGGGGTTGGCCAAGCCGACGGCAGGGGAGATCGCGGTTTTCGGAAAACGGGTTAACAGCAAAAACCGCCTGGAGAATCTTAAAAATGTCGGTTCTTTGATCGAGTCGCCCAGCTATTATGGGCATCTAACTGGTGAAGAAAACCTGCGGATCTTTCAAACCCTGCGAGGCGTACCAAAACAGAATATTACCGAAGTCCTGAAAATAGTTCGGCTGGAGAATCAGAAGAGTAAAAAAGTCAGTCAATATTCACTGGGAATGAAACAGCGGTTGGGGTTGGCCAGTGCGCTATTAGGCTATCCCAAGCTGTTGATCTTGGATGAGCCCACCAATGGACTGGACCCCGCTGGCATTCAGGAAATGCGGGAACTGATTCAGTCCCTGCCGCAAAAATTTGGAATGACGGTGGTGGTCTCCAGCCACCTCCTAAGTGAAATTGATCAACTGGCCACCCGGGTAGGGATCATCCGGGAAGGGGAACTGGTTTATCAGGACAGTCTGACCAAGCTTCACCAGTATAGTCAGCAACATCTGGCGGTGCGAACCATGAATAATGAGGTGACCAAATCATTCCTGAGTAAAAACGGCGTGGCCTGGGAAGCTCAGGATGATTATCTGATCATCCCGCAGATGAAAGATACGATGATGGCCGAAATCAGCAAGGCGCTGGGACAGAATAATATTGGTCTGGTCAGGATTGAAGAGCGTAAAAAGAGCCTGGAGGATATTTTCCTGGAGCTGACCGGAACGGCGGTGAGTTTATGAGAGCCGCAATTGGGATGGAGGTCTTAAAAACAAAGGGGCGTAAGATCTGGCTGGTGGTGGCGGTGATGATGGCGGTTCAGCTGCTTTGGGCGGGCTGGGCTATTTCCAACAAGGATGCTGATGACCTGATTCAGGGCTGGATGTTTTTTCTCTACCAGTTTCCGATGCTCAACTGCATCATCATGCCGGTGATCGCCGCAGTGGTCGCTTCCCGTCTCAGCGATGTGGAGCATAAGGGTCAAACCTTTAAGCTGTTGGAAACCATTATTCCGACCAGACGGATCTTTGCGGCCAAGTTTATCTGGGGCAGTATCTATATGCTTGGTGCTGCCCTGGGACAGCTGGCGATTATGATCGGCATGGGCTTCGTTTTGCATTTTGGCGGAGCGGTGCCCTGGGGAGCGCTGGCGGGCTACCTGTTTTTTACACTGGTGGTGAGTCTGACTATTTACGCCTTTCAACAAGGGGTCTCGATGCTGGTAGCTAATCAGATGGTGCCGATGACCCTGGGTCTGGTCGGCGGTTTTATCGGTCTGTTTAGTATGTTTTTCCCCCAGGGCTTTCAAAAGCTGATTCTGTGGAGTTATTACGGGGTGCTGATGCAGGTTGGCATGAACTGGGATAAGGCCACCCGGGCCACTGATTTTTACTGGACGGCCATTGATTGGTCAGGGCTCGGTTTGATTTTGGTTTTCTTTGTGCTGATTTATGGAATCGGCCGGACTTTATTTGTCAGAAGGGAGGTCTGAGTGATGTTGATACGTGTTTTAAAAGCAGAAATGATCAAGATGCGACATAGTCCGGTGTGGCTGGCTTTTTTACTGATTCCCATTATTCCGGCATTTATGGGTACTTTTAATTATTTGAATAATTTAGAGATGCTGGAGCATGAGTGGTACAGCCTGTGGATCCAGCATACCCTGTTTGCCTGTTATTTTTTTCTACCGGTATTGATTGGGATCTACGCATCCTATCTGTTTCGGCTGGAACATGCCAATCATAACTGGAATGCGGTGTTGACAGCCCCGGTTCCGATAACACAGGTATTTATGGCTAAACTGATGATGGGTTGGCTAATGGTGATACTGACCCAGATCTGGATCGGACTCTTGTTTATTATTTCCGGACTGCTGGCTGGGTTGGCGGGACCGATTCCGCCAGAATTACCGCTCTGGCTTTTGTTTGGAGCCTTGGGTGGTATGGTGGTATGCGCTTTGCAGCTATGTCTATCGCTGGTGATTCGCAGCTTTGCGGTACCGGTGGGGATTGCTCTGATGGGCGGGATTGCCGGGTTGGCACTACTATCGCAAGGCTATGGCCTCTACTTTCCCTACGCGCTAATAACCCTGGGGATGCGATCCAACGATCCGGCGGCACCGATGTCGGTGGGAGAAATTCAATTTCTGATCGCTGGCGCTGTTTTTATCGCTGGTTTTTGTCTATTTGCCATCACCTGGCTAAAACGGCGGGATGTGGTGACCGGGTAATCAACTGAGTTATAATCATAAAGTAAAAAATAAAATAAAAAGAACAAAAAATAAAGTAAAAAATAGGCCAATGTTTAGCGGAGACGACTACTGCTAAACACTGGCCTTGATAATATTTATGCTGTTTTAGCTTGGTGGCTTGCAAATTCCACAAGGTGTTAGTCCTTGGGCATGCACCTCTTCCAGACTGTTTAGATAAATCCGGTTGGATTCTTTCGGCAAACCGGAACAGCTGGGCAGATGATAAACCTTGGAGTTTTTATTACCAATATAAGTGACGGTTTCTGCCGTGGCCGTATTGGTTGGTATTTCCGATACGGGGCTGGTTGTTGAACCCAGACCGTTATCCACCTCCTGATAAGGTTGGTTGGGGGTAACGCCGTTTTTGTTAAAGGTCAGCTGATCGCCTTCACTGGTGGCCACGATGGTTCCGATCAGGTCGGTGCGGAAAATGGTGGAGCCAACATCATTGAGACGGCTCAGGGTTTCTTCATGGGGGTGGCCGTAGTCGTTGTTCACACCGCAGGAAATCACCGCATACCGGGGGTTCACTGCCCGCAGAAAGACATAACCGGTGGACGAATAACTGCCATGATGACCAACTTTGAGCACATCAGCTGACAGATCAAGGTTTTGCGCCAGCAATTCTTTTTCAGCCATTGCTTCCATATCACCAGTAAAAAGAAAGCGATGACTGCCGTGAGTGAACTTCATAACAATGGAGTCGTCATTAACGTCATCATGAACACTGAGGGGTCCTAAAAAGTTGATGGTCGAGCCGCCAAAAGTCAGGGTTGTTCCCGGACTGGGGGTGGAAATAGGGATGTTTTTGGACTTAGCTTTAGCAATCAGGTTTTTTGAAGCTTCCGTTTCTTTTGAGTTGGTTACATATAAATTGGACACATCAAGCTGAGCAACCACATCAGTCAATCCTCCGGCATGGTCATTATGATTATGGGTTGCCACCACGTAATTCAACTGCGTGATGCCCAGACCTTTGAGATAGGCGACAATTTGATTGCCGTTTTCCGGGTTGCCACCATCAATCAACATGGTCTGATCCCGGTCCACCAGCAGGATGGCATCGCCCTGACCGACATCCAGAAAATGAACCGCCAGCGAATCTTTAGGGGTAAAGGTGGTTCGGGTACCGCTTAGTAATTGGCAACCGGAAAAGATAAAAATGACGCTTAAAATAAGTGCTGTTACAAGTAAGAGTTTTCGTTTCATTTTCAATTCCTCCAAGCACTCATTT
Source organism: Acetobacterium sp. (assembly GCA_022013395.1). Lineage (GTDB taxonomy): Bacteria > Bacillota > Clostridia > Eubacteriales > Eubacteriaceae > Acetobacterium. The sequence goes on along the minus strand of JAKLQL010000042.1, from coordinate 2,619 downwards.
TATCATATTTCAGGACGAATTACCTATTATTTAAGTCCTGACAGAACACGCAGTAAGGATGGTTTCATTTAGAGTCAGAAAGGTGATCAAAATAAAGTAGACGATAAAGCTGTTCTCGGATAAAATAATAGTCATATTTCAGGTACGAAAAATAAGCATGATCATGTGATTTGAAAGAGCGGCAATTGTTATTGTAGGTTGTTGGCAACACCAACGAATCAGATTGGAAATCGTCAAAGGCAAAATTGCCAAATGTGAGGTTTCAGTGGATGGGTTGCAAAACCCAGAAATTGAAGCGGCTCTTGCCGAATCCCGATATGGTTATCAGGCGATATTAAATAAACTGCAAGCAACAAGGTTTGTAAAAGATAGGCTGAATAAGGCAGAGCGTTTAACGGATTGTTTTTTAAAAAAAGACTAAGATTGATTAAAAATTTAAAGGATGAGATTAAAATGAAAAAAAATATTCAAATGCCAAAATTAAGTGAACAAATGGAAACCGCGGTGTTGGCGGCTTGGAATAAAGAAGCTGGGGATATGGTAAAAAAAGGTGATGTGCTTTTCGAGATTGAAACCGAAAAGGTTGTCAGTGAAGTCGAAAGTATGGAATCCGGTGTTTTGGAAGAGATCTTTTTTGAAGCCGGCGATGAAATTAAAGTGGATGAAATCATTGCTGTCATCAACTGCGATTAATTAAGAGGCCAAAATGGAAAAGAAACCAGAATGGTTAAAGGTCAGCTACAATAAGGAGGCCGTGGATGAAGTCAATGGGCTCATGGCCAAATTAAAACTTAACACGGTTTGTAAAGAAGCCAATTGCCCCAATTTGGGGGAGTGCTATAAAAAACGGACCGCCACATTTATGATTCTGGGAAATATCTGTACCCGACACTGCCGATTTTGCAATGTGTCCAGTGGCGTGGTGGAGCCGGTCGATCCCAATGCGCCCCTGCATCTGGCCGAGGCCGTAAAAGCCCTGGATTTAAAGCACGTGGTCATCACCAGCGTCACCCGGGATGATTTGGAGGATGGCGGAGCCAAACACTTTGCAGACACCATCAATGCGGTTCGGAAATTAAATCCTGGAGTTTCCATAGAAGTGCTGATTCCGGATCTCAGAGGCGTGGACAAACATTTGGATATCGTCATTGGAGCAAAGCCGGATGTTATTAATCATAATGTTGAAACGGTCAGGGAACTATACCTGGAAGTTCGCCCGGAAGCAGATTATGAACGATCGATGTACGTGATTCAGTATGTAAAGAAGAGAGCACCCCATATCAAAACCAAAACCGGTATTATGGTTGGGCTTGGGGAAACCGATGAACAGGTTTATCAGGTCATGGATGACAGTCTTAAAGCGGGCTGTGATATTTTTACGATCGGTCAGTATCTGCGGCCATCAGCCAAACATATTAGTGTCAAATGCTATGTGACCCCTGAAAAGTTTGAAGAATATAAAAAGATCGGTGAAGAAAAAGGGTTTCATTATATTGCCAGTAGTCCCCTGGTTCGCAGCTCCTACCGAGCGGAAGAAGCACTTGCAGGAGGCAAAATAAAATGATTTATGTCGAGAACAACTCAACCGATCCCTTTTATAATTTTGCCCTGGAATACTATCTTATCACCGAAAAACAGTTGCCCGAGGATCAGGTCTTTATTTTCTGGCGAACCGAACCGACATTAATGATTGGTAAATACCAGAATACCATCGAAGAAATAAATGAACGCGTTGCTAAAGAAAATGGGATCAACGTAGTTCGGCGCATCACCGGCGGTGGGACTATTTATACCGATATGGGCGGCTGGCAATTTAGCTTTATCACCAAAGGTGTAGGTGAAGCCATTGATTTCAATAAATACATCGGTCCGGTTATTGAAGGGCTAAAAAAGTTGGATGTACCGGCAGAATTCAACAGCAGAAATGATCTGATCATTCATGGCAAAAAGTTTTCCGGAAATGCCCAGTGTATGTTAAATGGCTATACCCTCCATCACGGTTCCTTGTTATTCAACACCGATTTTGAACAGATGGTGAAGTGCCTCACTGTGGATGACTACAAAATTATTTCTAAGGGGATTAAATCCGTTAAGGAACGGGTGACAAATATTTCTGATCACCTAAACCGGCCAGTGAACACGGATACCTTCAGAAAACTGATGGTGGACAGTATCATGCAAGGTTCCGATAAAGAATATAAACTCACACCGGCCGATCAGGTCCGGATCAATGCCATTGCTAAAGAAAAATTTGAAAGTTGGGAATGGAATTACGGAACCTCTCCCAAATTCAATATCACCAGAACCGGACGGTTTGATGGCGGTAAAATGGAATTCAAACTGGATGTGAATAAGGGTAAAATCACCGATTGCCACATCTACGGCGACTTCTTCGGAACCATGGACGTTTCTGTTCTCAGTGACGCATTAATAGATACTAACTATGAAAAAGAAAGCATCATAAAAGCCATTGAACAGTGTGATATCAAACACGGCTTTTACAATATCAACATGGACGAACTGGCAGATATTATTTGTTAATTGAGTGCACCCCATTTATTAATTTAGATGGGGATTTCTTGTGTCAAAAAGATGAAAAATCGCCAGGACTTTACCTTT
>JAKLQL010000391.1 GCA_022013395.1 Acetobacterium sp. | reverse complement strand
TTTTCCATAATTTCAGTTTCAATCAGACTATTCAATTCCATTGCCGTCAACTGCAGAATTTCAATGGATTGTCTCATCTCTTGAGTCATGATCAATTTTTGGGTTTGTGACATATTTAAATCAAATTTGATATTCATTTCTACACCCGATTTGTTATATAATTTTTCAATAAAAAAAGACTAACTTTCGTTAGTCCTAATCATATCATAATCTACTTAAGTTCTTCAATGAATTTAATGACATTAACCGCCGCAATTGCCCCATCGGCTGTTGCTGTGACAACCTGCCTTAATGATTTTCGTCTGACATCACCGGCTGCAAAAATTCCCGGCACATTCGTGCGCATTTCATCATCGGTGATCAGATAATCTCTGGCGTCCCGCTCCAAATGACCCACAAAGGCTTCTGAATTCGGTTTTTGTCCGACAAAAACGAAAACGCCATCAATGTGTACTTCTGCAAGCTCACCAGTTACCACATTTTTGACCGTAATCGCTTCGACCAACCCATTTCCCTTGATTTCTTCAATCACCGAGCTTAACATCATCGAGATTTTTTCATTTTCCTGGATGCGATGTTGCAGAATCTTAGCACCCCGCAATTCATCCCGGCGGTGGATAATAATAATTTCTTTAGCGAATTTCGTTAAGTACAGAGCTTCTTCTAGGGCCGTATCGCCACCGCCGATGACGGCGACCTTAAGTCCTTTGAAAAAGTTGGCGTCGCAGGTAGCACAGTAAGAGACACCCATACCACGTACTTCTTTTTCGCCCTTGCAACCAATCAATTTGGGTTCAGCACCAGTTGCCATAATAATGGTCTGGGTTTCCAAACTACCAGCATCCGTTTCGACAATAAAACCGTTTTCAGTCTTTTGCGAGGATCGATAGGCTTTGGTGGCAAACTCTACCCCAAACTCTTCACACTGTTCCCGCATTCGTTCGGTCAGACCTGGTCCGTTGCTGTTTGGAGGCGCACCCGGATAATTTTCAATCTCCCAACTGGTGGCAATCTGCCCACCAATACCACCTTTTTCAATAATAAGCACTTTAAGTGCCCCCCGGGCAGCATAGATCCCAGCAGCCAAACCGGCGGGCCCGGCACCAACTATAATTGTATCATACATCTTCATAACACCTCTTTCTGACTATTTGACCGGTTTTAATACTTCTAACCACCATTTATAATTTTACTGGTGGAAATAAATTCTTCCATCTCTTTTTCGTTTTCTTTGAGTACTTCTTTTTTATACTCATCGTATCGATTTTCCTTGACAATTTCCAGAGAACGGGCTTCAAGTTTTAAGTTCTTGACCACTTCAATCTGAATATCTATTTTTTCAGTAATTTCGTCAATTCTTTTTTCCACAATTTTAATTTGCTCTTTTAAGAAAGACATATAGTGAATATATACCTGACAGGCCATCGGCGTAATGGAATTTGCCATATCTCGTTCGTAGTTTTTCTGGCATTTTTCCTGCTGGTCTTCCAAATCGAGCTGTTTATCCATTTCTTCGCTTAACTGCCGGGTGAGCCCACCTAAGATCATCATTTCATTTTCTAAATTCTGATCTTTGTAGGAAAGTAGTTTTCCTAAATGAAACTGGAACTTTTTCATACGACGGCCTTCTTCATGGCTTCAATACTTTCATCATAAAAACACTTTTCATCGACTTTTTGTTGCAAAAAGCGATTGATTCCGCCAATTTTTTTAATCGCCACATCTAAGGCTGGATTACTGCCGCTTTTATAGGCACCAATACTTACTAAATCATAATTGGTATCATAAATTGACATCATGTTACGCATTGAGGAAGCCGCATCCAGTTGGTCTTTTTCGGCAATATTGGACATTAGTCGGCTGACACTGTTTAAAACATCAATGGCTGGATAATGATTCCTGGCCGCGATCTTTCGTGACAAAACAATATGGCCATCAATAATCCCTCTGACCGTATCGGCAACCGGTTCATTCATGTCATCACCTTCCACTAGCACGGTGTAAATTCCAGTGATGGATCCCGTTTCAAAATTCCCGCTTCGTTCCAGCAGTTTGGGCATCATCGCATAAATCGAAGGCGTGTAACCTCGGGCAACTGGCGGTTCTCCAGTGGCCAGGCCGATTTCTCGTTGAGCCATGGCAAACCGGGTTAATGAGTCCATCATCAATAACACATCGTTCCCCTGATCCTTAAAATACTCGGCAATGGTGGTCGCTGTCAGGGCGCATTTCATTCGCTGCATCGGCGGCTGGTCCGAGGTTGCCACCACAATAACGGATCGCTCCAAACCTTCCTGACCCAAATCATTTTCCAGAAATTGCCGCACTTCCCGGCCTCTTTCACCAACCAGGGCAATGACATTAACCTGAGCTTTGACATTTCTGGCAATCATCCCCATCAGGGTACTTTTTCCGACCCCGCTACCGGCAAAAATTCCCATTCTCTGGCCTTTGCCAATCGTCAATAAACCATCTATTGCCTTTACCCCAAATTCAAGGATATCATCAATACATGGTCGAGAAAAGGGATTTGCCCCAGCGCTTTGAATATCGTAGGGCATCGTATTTTCAATCGGTCCACCACCATCGATGGGTTCCCCCATGGCATTGACAACCCTGCCGATCATATTTTCCGATACCCCAATTCTTAAGGACGAGCCGGTTGGCTCCACGATGTTGCCAAAACTAATCCCTTCTGGCTCTTCATAGGGCATTAGCAGAACCTTATTGCCACGAAATCCTACCACCTCAGCCAGAATATAGCGATCGGCATTCTGATCGAATATTTTGCACAAATCACCGATACTGCACTCCGGACCAACTGATTCAATCATCATACCGACGACTTTTTCAATTTTCCCAAAATAGTGATAGGTTTCCGCTCGTTGAATTGCTTTACAAACCTCAGTTTTATTCATTTCGCTTCTCCAATTAAGAACTCTGTTCGATAGCCTTTTCCAATTGCTTCATTTGTACCGGCAAACTCATATCAATGACCGAATCATTTGTTTCTACCATAATTTTATCTTCATCTTTAAGGATAATTACCTTGGATTTTTTAGCTAGTTTTTTAAGTTTCTCGGTCATTTCTCTATTTATATGAAGATCCAGCGTTTTTTGATTTTCCGACAAATAAATTTTGAGATCTTCTTCATCGCCATGAATCACTTCATCGAAGAACTTCAGAAACAGCTCGTGGTCATCCTGAACATGATGTTTCATTATTTTTTTAGCAACTTCAAAGGAAACATCCATAATATCCTGTTCCTGACGAGCCAAGGCTTCTTGACGCTCCGTTTTGATTAGATCCAGCACTTCACTTATTTCCTGAAATTTTCGCTAAATTTCAAGCACAGATTTAGCTAAACCCTCGTCCAAACCTTCTTTGAGACCTGTTTGAAAACCTTCCTGTGTGCCTTCCTGAAATCCTTCTTCATGACCAGCCGCATACCCTTGGGAAAAACCCTCTTGGTAACCTGTTTCCTGAGATTTTTCTTTAATCTCCTGGCTGGCCTTAATCGCTTCTTTCATAAGCTCATTGGCTGAGCGCATAGCTTCAACACTGTCCTCATGGATGATTTTATTCTCATCGATTTCTTCATGCAGACTCGCTCCAACCACATTTTCAACGTGTGTTTCGGTTTTTTTTTCGATTGGACTGACCACTGGGGCACTTGTTTGAGTAACCCATTTCGCTTTAACAATACTAGACAATGATCTCGTCCTTTCCGCCCTTAGATGTTACAATTTCGCCTTCTTCTTCCAGTCTTCTGATGACAGAAACAATCTTCTGCTGCGCTTCTTCCACATCTCGTACTCTTACATTATGCAGGTATTCCATTTCACTCTTGACCGTATCGCCCATACGTTGGGACATATTTTCGAAGATAACATCTGAAACGTTTTTATTTGCACCTTTAAGGGCAATGGCCATTTCTTTTGTGTCAATTTCAGAAAGAAAACGTTGAATTGACATCGGATCAAGAATAACAATGTCTTCGAAAACAAACATCCGTTTTCGAATTTCTTCAGACAGTTTAGCATCATTTTTGCTGAGTTCATCGAAGATATATTTTTCAGTACCACGATCAATATTATTCATGATTTCAGCAATATAGTTGATACCACCAACTTCCAGTAAATCGAAGGATACCACCGACTCAAATTTACGTTCAAGGATGGTCTCCACCTGTCTGATAATCTCAGGTGAGGTCCGATCCATTCGGGCAATCCGTTCAACAACCTCCACCCGAATGCTCTTGGGAAGCTCCGAGATGATCGCTGATGCCTGATCTGCTCTGGCATATGACAACACCAAAGCAATTGTCTGAGGATGTTCATTCATAATCATGTTCATTAAGTTTTTGTAATCTGCCTTACGGATAAACTCAAATGCCTTGGTTCTCAGGGTTTTTGTTACACGCTCAAGTAGAGCGCTCCCCTGTTGTACCCCAAATGCTTTTTCAAGTACATTTCTGGCATAGTTTACCCCACCCTCAATGTACACTTTTTGAGCCACACAAAGACCATAAAATTCATCAATAACCTGATCCGCAACTTCAGGTGGAACACTTTCCTGCCGGGTAATCTCATAGGTTAAGATTTCTATTTCATCCTCGGCCAGGTGTTTATAGATACTGGAGGCGATATCTGCGCCAAGAGAGATTACTACCTGGGCTGCTTTTTGTCTTGGTGTTAAACTAACGTCCATATTTGTCGACATCCTTATACATTAATTGTTACTCGCTCTCATTCTTAAGCCATGACTTAAACAATTGAGCTGCAATTTCTGGATTAGTAGTTGCAAATTCTTTGATCTTTTCTTTTTTATCATCTCTAAGTGGATGAATCGGATCGATTGGTTCTAATTTGTCTGCGGTTAGAGCTCCAAATAAATCATCCGTTTCGCCCTCTGTCCCTTCAGCAAAGGCAGCGTCAAATTCGTCACCCCGTTTGCCACGTTTGCCCTTCTTTTTCTTGCCAGTGTCTTCGCCTTTTTTCTTTTTGCCTCTGGTTAGAATAAATAACAATGCCAGCAATAAAACTAGCACACCGGCCCCAATTCCGCCAAAGACGAGTAACCGTTCAGTCGTAAATACCGGCTGTACAACGGGTTCCTCTTGCGCCTGGGCAAATTCAAAGTTCCTCACGGTGACACTTTGCGGGGTCACCCCAGCCGCATAGGCTACCAATTGAACCAGATTTTCCCGGGCTACCGGAGTCATCGCCGGATCATTAATGGCAATCCCGATGGACACCGTTTCAATGGCAGGATCTGACTTTTCAGTTTGGGTCACATCTTGACTAACTGAATAAGTCGTATTTTTATCAATTCCGGTTACCGTACCACCATTTGTTAATGCATTTTGCGCATAGGTGGTCACATCGGTATTACCAGTCGTTCCGGCAACACCAGTAGCAGTACCCGTTCCATTTGTGATATCCAAACTGGATGATTCCTGATTAATTACACCTGAATTATTGCCATCAGCTGACGGGGTGTAAACCGTTGATTCCTGCTTGACTGCATCTGTATTCAGGGTTGCCGTTACCGATATTTTGTATTGTGACGGATCATATGGTCCATCTAAAACATTATTGACTTTTTGCTTGAGGTCATTTTCTATTTCTTTCGTTAGTTTCATTTTTGACGCACCGCCAGCAGAATCTGTTACGCTGCTAACCAGGTCATTCCCTTCACCATCTGTCAACGCAATATTGTCAATGGTTAGGCCGCCAACAGATTTTGCCACCAAATTCTGGATTCCCAGAATTTGCTCTTTACTTAAAGTACTCCCACTCTCCAAATGGATAATAACTGAAGCAGTGGTGTTTTCATCTTCCTGTAAATAAAACACATTTTCTGTCGGTACAGAGATGGTTACAATTGCGTCTTTAACACCATCCAGCGTCTTAATACTTGCCCCGATCCGTTCCTGCAACTGCATATTTTCATATTGCTTTCGTTCATAATCAGTGGAAAGCATGCTACTGTTGTCTTGAATGACATAATAACTTAAGCCGTTTTTGGGATAACCCGCCGTTGCCAGCTTCATCCGAATCTGTGCTTCATTTTCTTTCGGCACCATAATATTGCCACTGGAATCAAGTTTGACATCCGCTTCCATTTCTGTCAGGGCAGCCATGATTTCAGTCGTTTCTGCTTGGGTCAAATCTTCAAATAGCGGTACATACGTCTTGTTATTTAGGAGAAAGGTTAAGCCGATGCATGCCAACAGGACAGCAACCACGCCGCCAATCATCAGCATCTTGACTTTTTTGGATTTTCCCGTCCAAAAATTCTTTATTTTTTCTAAAAAACCTTTTATTTTTTCATTCATTGTCTTTTTTCATCCATCCAAAAAATTTGATGTCATTGCGGTCCTTTAAAGCAGTGCAGACAAAGAAGGAATACCTACCATAGAAAGCAAATTCCAGATCTGTATTCACTCTTATTTTTAACCATTTTTGAGATGTTCTCAAATTTATAAACCTGTGCTCATAACAGTTTGATATGATTCTAATACCTTATTTCGCAGCTGAACCATGGTTTCCAGTGCAACATCTGCCTTTGCAGAGTTGATCATCATCGTGTGCATATCATCCATGTTTCCGATTGACAAATTATATGCATCCACCTTTGTAGCCGCCTGGGTTTCTTCGACATTGTTGATAACATCCTGAAGGACATTCTTAAAATCACCGGTAGCACCAGTATCAACTGTTGCTGCGGTATTTGTTGCATTGCTGGTTACGGAACCAATCGTGCTTCCGCCAATTATTGAACTCATAGGTACTATAAACATCATTATCTCCTCTTATCGGCCAATTTCCAGGGCCTTCATTACAATCGATTTGGTTGCGTTAAATGCTGTTACATTTGCTTCATAAGCCCGACTTGCGCCCATAGCATCGGTCATTTCCTGAGCGGTATTGACATTGGGATACATTACATAACCCTGGGCATTGGCATCTGGATGGGTTGGGTCATAAACCGGAACCAAAGCAGATCCATCCTCAATCACAGCTTCTACCTGAACGCCCTCATTTTGAACCTCTCCCGATGCAGTTTTTAGAGCATCTTGAAAAGTTCCCGTATTGACACTACTTAATACGGTCATTTTGCGACGATAGGGCTGCCCGTTTTCTGTTCGAGTAACCTGGGCATTGGCAATATTTTGAGAAATAATATCCAATCGATACTTTTGAGCTGTCATGCCCGAACCTGAGATATTAAAAGAACTTAAAAAACTCATCTTTATTTCCCTCCATTAATCGCTAATTTTAATCTTTTATAATCATCACTGAAACCCCGAACCAAATAGTAATATTCCATTGTGGTTTTTGACATATCGATATTTTCAGATTCTAAATCCACGTTATTCTCATCCAAACGACTTGAAGTATCGCCAGAATAAACGCCGATGCTAGAATTTTGGATCGATTGAATGCTTTCCATTTCGTCAATAAAACCTGTAGATGTTGCAGCTGAACTGGTCTGAAGTTTATTCATTTCTGATTTTAAAGCATCTTCAAAATTAACTTTAACAGCTTTATACCCCGGTGTTTCAGAGTTAGCTATATTATTGGTAATCGCCCGTTGTCTTTGCCATGTGCCATCTAATGCTTTTTGGTATAAAGCGGATGATATTGAATCGCCAATCATTTTCATTCTCCTTACTTTTTTTACTACTAATCTATACGGTTCATTCCATAATTTATAGGCTATAACCATAAAGTTGTTTACTTTTTTGTCTATATTTCATCATCTTCATATTCTTCTCTAATTCAGTTACTTAATTTCATCTTTAAGTGTTAGGTCTCTCTACCAATTGCATAGTGATCATTTTAAACTAATCCAAACCAGTCGAACGAGACATTGTTATGATAACATAAATTCAACAAAACGACAAATAAATTTATTGTAAATTTTAGTCATAACTAAGTAAGTACTTCACTCTTCTGATTAAATCATATAATTATTAACTAGAATTTAGTAATTTTGTGAACTCATATTTATAAATCCTTTTATCTAGATTACTATCACAATCATT
>JAKLQL010000390.1 GCA_022013395.1 Acetobacterium sp. | reverse complement strand
TTCGCCGGCAATGTAGACATCCAATGCTCTTCCAGTACTTGCTCCTGATGAGATGGTATTGAGCATATCAATGCTCCCAACCTTTGTTCCATAACCCAACTGACTGGCGTTGGTTCCTCCGGTAGTAGCGGTCGCACCTGTAGCAGTTGATAGATTTTGGTATAAGACGTCGCTGAAGACGACGCGGCTTGCTTTAAAACCGTAGGTATTAACATTGGCAATATTATTACCAATAACGTTTAGTTTTGTTTGGTGGGCTGCCATCCCGGAAATTCCTGAATATAAAGATCTGATCATTTTTAATTCCTTTCTGTGCCGCCTAAAGCTTATCAATCGGTCAAAGCTTTATAGTTTCCTCAGAGAGGTCCAACTATATAAATACGGCACCATCAATATCATTGAATAGTTTATTTTTCATTTCTGTTTTGTCCATAACGGTTATGACGCGTTTGTCGGCTGCATTGACAATAAATGCTGAATTGTCCATCATGATTAATGCATTGCCAATCCCTTTTTCTTGAGCTTGATCGCATGCGTTTCCCAGTTTTTCTAAATCACTTTCTGTTACTTCAATGTTTCGCTGTTCTTTTCGTATGTTTGCATGTTTTGTGAAAGTAACGGTGTTCTTGATCTGCTGATTAAGCAATTCTTGAAAGCTGGATTCTGATTTTTCTGTACTATTGGCTGTTTTTGTCTGATTAGCGGTATTGGACAATCTTTCTGTTTGTCGAATGATTGCATCATTTAACCGATAGTAGTTTCCATTGATTCCCTCAGACATATGATCACCTCTTTTTCAATCGATTGTTATTATTTTGCCTGTCCTACTGCCATGACACTACTCATCGGATAACTAACCCCTTTGACAATGATTTGAGCATCGCCATTGTAGAGATTAACACCTTCCACTGTTCCTGTAATCGTATTTAGTGTTCCATCTGATTTGGTTTCAGCCAGAGTCACTTCTTTTCCAATCATACTAAGACTATAGTTCGTTTTTGAAAGCTCCGTCAAATCGGTTAGTGCCTGTACCATTGAAAACTGAGCCATCTGGGTTGTATACTGGGATGTATCAGCAGTATTGTTCATATCCTGATTTTGAAGCTGAGCGACCATAAGTTTTAAAAAGTCGTCCATATTCAATGATGTTTTGGCAGCTTTACTTGTTGTTTGTGATGTTGCCGCAGCTGTTGCTGAGGTACTTAAATAATCATTAATTCCATCAATTGCCATCGTTTTTTTCTCCTTTACACGTAATAATTAATTCGACGCTGTCCGTTGTATTGTAGATTTTGGGCAATACTGATAATCCCTTCGTCATCACTTTCACTTCCATTACCGAGCAGACTATTTTGAATGCTGCTATTTCTTAAAAAGCTTTCTCTTAGTTGCGCATTGTTTTGTTGTTGTGAAAAATCTGATCCACTATTCATTAAAGATGACGTGTTTCCTCCTGTGCTGCTGGCTTCCACCGGTGTATTAATATGAACCGTTTCAACCTGAACATTTTGTAACGCTAGGCCTCTTACCAGTTGATTTATCTGTTTACCTAACAGATTTTGCGTTTCTCGGCTGGCTGCCATAATGTCAATAACAAGTTTTCCCTGATCATACTTTAGTTGTACTTCAATATCTCCAAGCTTTTCAGGTGACAAGGTCATCTGTAACACCATGGGCTTGTTTGGCTCAAAGTTTTGAAGAATCTTTTGCGCAACCTGTTGAACTACTGGGGTATTGTT
>JAKLQL010000389.1 GCA_022013395.1 Acetobacterium sp. | reverse complement strand
TTGCCCTCATGCAAACTCTACCGTCTAGCAATGAAAACTGATCCACCTTTGCCATAAACAGAACGGGGACATAGACCATACGGTGAGGTTCGCCCATGGCACGCCATAAATCCCAGTGTAATCCCATTCGCAAGTTTCTTGTGGATGGGATTTTTTATAATTAACCACTAGCGATAATATTTGTTTTTTCCTTCTTATGAAATCGCTTTGTTTCTTTGTGATTCGACGGATCGGGAGCCTTGACCGTATTTAATTACGGTCAAGGTTGCAGAACAAAACTTTCTTCCTGACCATTCCACATAACAGTAAGGGCAACATCCTGAGGAGGATAAGCCCCGCCACCATTACCGCCACTGCTCCCTAAATTAGCAATCCCTTCGTCATTCAGTCTCACTCCGGTACCGCTAAAACCTTGATTAAATTCAAATGCGATATCGTCTCCAACATTTTCCAGATCATCACCAAGATATGCTAACTGATAAGTATTCCAATTATTGCAGTCCATATGCAACGTTCCATTCTCATCCGTTATCGGGTTATTATAGTATTTTAGCGTATAGGTTCCACGCCAGTGTTTGCTCTCGCCACTATAAACAACTGTTTTGCCATCATTTAAATAGCGAAAAACAATATCCGAAATCAAGGACTCCAGCTTAACAAATTTACTGTACTCATTGGAATCCAGAGTGTCGCTATTACCAAACGGTGCTTCCAAAAAAATGGACGCATTTTTAGAATCATAGGTAGTGATTGGCCCATCAAATTCAATTTCTTCAGATGTGCCAAATGGCCAAAGGTAAATTTTACTATTTGTTTTTTTGTCCAGACTGTCAAAAATATAAACATATAAAGTCCCATCATATGATTTCAACCGGAAGATTCCCGGTTCAATACCGCCAATTGCGTAGTCAGCAGGGTTTTTACTGCTGTCTTTGGCCAACGCCAGATCATGCGCTTCAAAGGTATTGACAATCTCACTTTCCGTTAACCACGGACTGTTGTCTGAAGGATTCGTTATCAGTCCGACGATCATGACAGCGAGAATAACCACCGCTGCGGCAATGATATAGAATTTTGGCTTCTTTAAATTAAGGATGTTCCGAATTCTTCCTTTTGTATCACCTTCACCA
>JAKLQL010000388.1 GCA_022013395.1 Acetobacterium sp. | reverse complement strand
TTGCTGAATACCGATCGGATCGTGGCGACATTGCGAACCTGAAACAGCGTGGACCGATCAGCTGGCAATTCTGGAAAAACAGAAACAAGACCTGAGAAGTGCGCAATGGCATTCCCAGATCTGCTAAAATTAAAACTTTTTGATTAAAGATTTTTGATTGAAGCCTTTTACGGTTTGGAATTTACTGGCTGACTTTCTGCCCACAGTTTAAGCAGAATTTTGAATTAGCGGCCAAGGTTGAACCGCAATTGGTGCAGTGCAGGGCATCAGTCTGTTTGAGCCCACATTCCGGGCAGAACTTGGAATGGGCGGGAATCACCGTTTTGCAGTGACTGCAAACCATGGTGTCCGGTTGTATGGCAGCCTGGGGCTGATTTTTGCTCATTTTCAGGGCATCTTCGTCCTCTACAAAATCCAATATGCTGCCAACCAGACCATGATGATGATCGTGGCGGCGAGAATCGTTATCGTCGTATGAACGGCTCATAATTTACACCTCTTAATTAATTATAAAATGATCGTTTGAATTAAACATTAATGATAATCTATAACTTTTTTAGGATCTTGTAAAGGCGTAGAATGAAAATGGTTAAAAATACGCCATTTAGTAGCTGAATTTTATTATCACTTTTGTTAATTTAATATAAAATGGGGTAATGTGAAGTCTAATACGAAAGTGTCGTGAGCTTTCCGTTCAGTTTCGCACCAAACAACCAGAAGAAATCGCAATGCGAATTTCTTCTTTGTCGCGGGCAGTCGCCAACTACAAGCAAGCTTGTGATTGGCTCGTTGCCTTCGCGAATTTTTACACTGTACGTCGTACAAGCTACCGCCTGTTCGCCTACACGTTACAAAATTGTTTGTGGAAACCGAACGAAAAGCAAATAATGTTCAATTTTTATTAGGTTTTAAATAACCTTCAATTTAGAGAAATAAGGAGAATTCAATATGAGAGAAGATTATATTAACTATCAGGGAAAGAAAATCTGGTATTCGGTTTATGGAGAAGCGTCGCAGCAAACACCCCTGCTGGTGGTTCACGGCGGACCGGGTTTTTTAAGCATCCCGGATACGATTGCTGACTTCAGCGACGGGCGACCGGTTTATTTTTATGATCAACTGGGTAGCGGAAAATCTGAAAAAGCGAATGATCATGACGATTATTCCCTGGCATACTTTGTTTCCGAGCTGGATGCTGTCATTCAGGGTTTGCAGCTCAGTGAAGTGATTTTGCTGGGACTTTCCTGGGGCTGTGGTCTGATTGCTGCCTATATGTTGGACAAGCGGCCGCAGTTTGTCAAAGCGTTGATCCTTTCGGCTCCCTATTTGAGCACCCCGCTGTGGGAGGAATGTGCCATGGAAAATATCTCAAATCTTCCAGAAGTCATTCAAAAGATCATCGTTGAAGCCGAAAAAAATCAGGAATTTGGTGAAGCCTATGAGAAGGCTGCCGAGGTCTATTATGGAAATTACCTCTGTCGTCTGGATCCCTGGCCGGATAGCGTGATGGATTCTTTCGGTAAATTGAATATGGATGTCTATTTAACCATGTGGGGACCCAGCGAGTTCAGCGTCAACGGCAAACTAAAGCGTTTTGACCTGATGCCCCGACTCCATGAAATCCCCGTGCCGGTGCTGCTGACCTGTGGGGACAATGATGAAGCCGGCGTTAAAATGGTGAAAGATTTTCAAATGGAATTTCCCCAGGGATCAATGGCGGTGATTCCCAGCTCAGCGCATTTGCATCATATTGAACAGCCAGTTATTTATAAAACCATTGTCGATGAGTTTTTAAAAGATAAGTAGCAATCCGCTTTTACATAATAAATCACTGTTTAAAAAAATGTTGACGATTTCATTTCTATTATGCTATGATCTAGTCAATGAGGAGATAAAATGAGTTGGACTGATTTTTCAGAATTTCAAATTATTCCTTCCATCCGCAGGCTGGGTGACCTGGAAATCGCACTTAACAGCGAGGCTCAGGTGATTTTGCTTACCGAAGCTCACATTGCCAATCTGCAGGATCTGGTCAAGCTGGTTCATGCCAAAGATAAAAAGGCACTGATCAATATGGAGTTACTGGGTGGTTTTGGAAAAGACCACGTGGGAATGAAACTGCTAAAAAATTATTACCATGTGGATGGGGTGATGTCAACCGACAGCGGCAAGCTGGGGATGGCAAAACAATGCGGTCTGGTAACCTTTCAGCGATTTTTTCTGCATGATTCGCGATCATTTGAGACAGCATTGAAAATTATTGAGTGTTCCCGAGTTGACGGCGTTGAGTTGTTGCCGGCAATTATGGCCCTGGATTGTTATCAAAAACTGACGGCGGTGGCAAAAATCCCGTTATTGGCGGGCGGATTTATCAGGGACCGGGAAATGATGGAAAAGATCAAGGCATGCGGTTTTAAAGGCTTGACGGTCAGCGACAAGTCGCTGTGGTAGCGTGATTTTGGATTTCTTGATTTAAAATAAAACAAAATAAAATGTGCCGGATGGTAATTGTGTGAGTCCTGCTTAGTAAATGTGATGAATTGTGTCGCATTTATTAGGCAGGACTTTTTTTAGTGAACAAAGCAGGTTTGTGGGCTAGGTAGTACCCGCCCTACGAATTGATGTGTGACGGTGCGGTGTATCAAAGTTTAAAATTAAAAAAAATAGGCATTAGCGAAACTGAGCCCAAAGCTCACGACACTTTCGCAATTACCTATTCAAAAAAATAAAGTGGAGGTTACAAAATGGGAAAATATTTATTGGGTCTGGACAATGGCGGCACCATGATTAAGGCGGCGTTGTATGATTTGAAGGGAAATGAGATCGCCATTTCCAGTTCCAAAACAGCCATGTATCAGCCAGCGCCCGGGTTTACCGAGCGCAATATCGAAGACATGTGGCAGGCCAATGTCAAAGCCATCAAAGGTGTCATCGAAAAAGCGGGTATCCAGGGGAGTGAGATCATCGGGCTGTCAGCGACCGGTCATGGTAATGGGATGTATCTGGTCAAAGCCGATGGCAGTCAAACCTATAATGGGATGATCTCAACCGATGTAAGGGGGAAAGAATATGTCATCAAATGGCTGAGTGATGGGACGTTTGAAAAAAT